>CAZUWB010000034.1:6180-9182 GCA_964623945.1 uncultured Methanosarcinales archaeon
TCATTCATTGCTTCTTGCCTTGCAGCAATGATCCATGGGTTTACTTTGCTCTTGTTCATGCTTTGTTGTTTCTTTGCAAGATATTGAGAAACTGCTGTTGTCACAATCAAAACCTTCTTTTCTTTTGGCAGAATTTCTTTTTTTTGCTTCAGTCCTTTAAGCTCTTCCATTATCCTGTTATTCTCAATAAAAGAGGTTGTTACATTTCCTCTTAAAAACTGCCTTTTGTTCAAGACTGCTTGATTAAATGGAATTGTAGTTTTAACGCCCTCTATTATAAATTCTCCCAAGGATCTTTTCATTCTAGCAATTGCCTCTTGCCTTGTGCTTCCATAGCAAATAAGCAAAGCAATTAATGAATCAAACTCCGGCGATATCTTGCATCCGCTATGACAAGAGCTGCTTATCCTGATTCCTGGTCCACCTGGAGGTAAATAGTTAACAATTGTTCCAGGCGAAGGCGCAAATCCATTTGAAGGATCTTCTGCATTAATCCTGCACTCTATAGCATGCCCTTCTATCTTAATGTCTTCCTGCTTATAAGCAAGTTTAGCACTTTCAGCCAATTTAATTTGCTCTTTAACTAAGTCAACGTTTGTAACCATTTCTGTTACGCCATGCTCAACCTGTATTCTAGTATTCATCTCAATAAAATAGAAATTCTTGCTTTTATCCAATAAAAATTCTACAGTGCCTGCTCCTTCATAACCAATTGCTTTGATAGCATCAACTGCTGCGTTGCCCATTATTTCCCTTAATTCATTATTCAAAGCAGGGCTCGGTGCTTCTTCGATCAATTTTTGGTGCCTTCTTTGAATGCTGCAATCCCTTTCGCCCAAATGAATTACATTTCCGTACTTATCTGACAATATCTGAAATTCTATGTGTCTTGGCTCTTCAAGATATTTCTCAACATATAATGCGCTATCGCCAAATGCATTTAAGGCTTCTTGGCTAGCACTCTCGTAAGCATCAAATATATCTGATTCTTTAGAAACAATTCTCATTCCTTTCCCACCACCACCAGCAGACGCCTTTAAAATAATTGGAAAGCCTATTCTTCTTGCAACCTTTAAAGCATGCCTCTTATTTCTTAAATCTTCTCTTAAGCCTTCAATAACAGGAATATTGGCTTTTAGCATAGCTTTTTTTGCCTCGACTTTATCGCCAAGCTTTTCTATCATTTTTGATGAAGGGCCTATGAATTTTATTTCTTTTTCCTCACACAAATTAGCAAACTTTGGATTTTCAGCTAAAAACCCATAGCCTGGGTGGATTGCATCACATTCAAATTGCTTAGCTATTTTTACTATCCTTTTAATATTAAGATAATTCCTTGGCTTGCCTATAGTGTATGACTTATCGGCAAACTTCACAGCCAAGCTATCCTTTTCTTGCTCAGAATAAATAACAACACTTTCAATACCTAGCTCGCGGCAAGCCCTTATAATCCTAAGCGCTATCTCTCCCCTATTAGCAATCAATATTCTTTTAAAACCATTTTTCCCCAAAACAGTATAAGTTCTTTCTTTATCTCTGTTTATGCCAAATCCTTTGGTTAAAACTTCCAAGAAGGATTTATTTGAAGGATTATTTAAAATTTCTTCAACTTGACGCTCATCTACATGCGGCAGCCTTTTCATTACATTCGTTGTTATAAAGCTTCCCATATCGCTTATCTTTGACGACTTAAACAAGCTTTTGCTTGGTGTTACAATATGTTGCTTGATTAATACTTCAAAATACTTATAAAAAGCTGGAAAGCTTTCCTTTGTTTTAAGGACAGAATTCTTCAAAACAGAATATACTCTTTCCAATAACATTAGAGCTTTGTTAACGGCATCTATAATAGGTTTATGCCTTATTCCAACTTCAAGTTTTGCCTTTTTGCTCTTTAACATAGTGTATTTACTTTGCGCTGCTTTATATAAAGATTTTGTACTTTTTGATATTAAATATATATAATAGCATCAATATGTTTAAATATATATTTTATAAGATATTATGGTAGAAAGTTATTTAAATATACAAAAATTAAGAAAATCTCTTATGAATCAGATTAATCAGCTCAAGAACGATAAAGGTGAGATTGACACAGATGGTATTAAGAAGATTATACCATACGATAAACCATTTCTCTTCATAGATAGAGTAATAAGCCTGAGCAATAACAGAATAGTAGCTGTTAAAAACTTATCAGAAAAAGATGATTTTTTCAAGGGTCATTTTGTTGACTTTCCAATTATGCCAGGCGCTTTAACTGTTGAAGGACTTGGGCAAGCTGCAACTTTATTAGTGAGAAATAACATCCCAAATCATCATGAGAAGGATGTTTTAGCATACAAATTGAAGGAAGTCAAATTCATGGCTCCTATATTGCCAGGTGATCAAGTTAGATTTGAGATTGATTTGATAGCTCAAGATGAAAGAGGCGCAATCCTTCAGGGAAAGGCTTTTGTTAAAGAAAACTTAGTTGCAGAAGCTCTTTTGATGTTAGCTATTGTCAATAAAGCAGAATTTAGAGCTAAATACTCTAGGTAAAGGTGTTTCTATGTATATTAAGGGTGTAGGTATGACTAAATTTGGAGCACAGATAGACACGAGCCAAGAGTTGGTATATGAAGCCACTATGGAAGCTTTAGATGACGCAAACCTCAAAATTGAGGATGTAGATGCTGTAGTAGTCTCTGCTATAGATACAGAAAGTAATGGTGAACGGCAAAGATTATTCTCATCTGTTTTGAGCAGTATTTTGAAGAAGAAAGTTCCTATACTAACTGCAACAGCTGTTTGCGGAGGGGGCGGTGCTGCTTTATGGACCGCAAACAAGCTTGATTACAATAATGTGCTTGTTGTTGGTGTTGAAAGATTGTTAACAAACAACTCAATGAGAGTGACAGATGAGATTATGATGGCTGCAGAAAGAATCTATGAGCAGGCAGAAGGGATGAATTTTCCAGCACAGAATGCTTTAGTGGCACAGCAATATATGCTTATGCATG
>CAZUWB010000035.1:0-8351 GCA_964623945.1 uncultured Methanosarcinales archaeon
GAGGCTGCAAGTTCTGCGCTGTTAAAACAGGCAACCCAATGAAAAAGCTTGATGCTGATGAGCCAAAGAAGCTTGCTGATGCATTGGCTAAGATAAGACTTTTTGATTATGTTGTTTTGACATCTGTCAACAGAGATGACTTAGAAGATGGTGGAGCATCTCATTTTGCAGATTGTGTTAAAGAAGTGAAGAAAGCTTATCCAGAAATCATTGTTGAAGTATTGATACCTGACTTTAATGGTGATGTTAAAGCTTTAAAAAAGATAATTGATGCAAAACCAGAAGTAATAGCTCACAATATTGAAACAGTTGAAAGGCTGCAGAGGAAGGTTAGAGATCCAAGAGCAAAATACAAGCAGTCGCTTCAAGTTTTGGAGAATGTTAAGAAAATTAATAATAAGATTTATACAAAATCATCAATAATGCTTGGCTTAGGTGAAACTGATGGGGAAGTTATTCAATCTATGAAAGACTTAAGAGCTATAAATGTAGATATACTAACTTTAGGCCAATATCTAAGGCCAACAGACTGGCATATTGCAATAAGCGAGTTTGTAGAGCCTTCAAAGTTTGAATATTTCAAGCAGAAAGCGCTTGAGCTTGGCTTTTTGTTTGTTGCTGCTGGCCCTTTTGTAAGGAGTTCTTATAGGGCAGGGGAATTGTTTATGAAAAATGTATTAAGCAGCCAGAAAACCCATTAATAAAATTTATAAATAGGTTAAAAATATAGCTTAAAGAGAGATTATTATGCCAAAAAAGGTTTTGAAAGACTTTAAGGTGGAGTATCTACAGATACTAGATGAAAATGGCAATTGCGATGACACTTTAATGCCAAAGCTTTCTAATGATGAAATCAAAAAGATATACGAAATGCTTATTCTTGTAAGAGTATTTGACCAAAAAGCTTTCAATATGCAAAGGCAAGGTAGGCTAGGCACTTACATACAGTTTAAAGGGCAAGAAGCATGCCAAGTTGGAAGTGTTTCCGCTTTGCATGATGAAGATTTTATTTTTCCAATGTATAGGAATAGCGGCTTATTAATAGCTAGAAAGCACCCAATTGTTCAAGTCCTTCAATACTGGGGTGGTGATGAAAGAGGCTTGAAAAGCCCTCCAAATGTAAATAACTTTCCGATTGCAATCCCAGTTGGCACACATACAGTGCATGCTGCTGGAGCAGCAATGGCTGCCAAGCTAAGAGGCACTAAACAAGTGTCTGTAGTTTATTTTGGTGAAGGCGCTACTTCCAAAGGCGATTTTCACGAGGCTATGAATTTTGCCGGTGTTTACCAAGCCCCTGCCATATTCTTATGTGAAAACAACCAATTTGCAATTTCATTACCTAGAAAAGATCAAACAAGAGCAGAAACCATAGCACAGAAAGCAATTGCGTATGGTTTTGAAGGAATACAAGTAGATGGCATGGACATATTTGCTGTTTACAAAGCAACCAAAGACGCTGTTGATAAGGCAAGAAATGGAAAAGGACCTACTTTAATTGAGTGCTATACATACAGAATGGCTGACCATTCAACCTCAGATGATGCTTTAAGATACAGAACAAAAGAAGAAATGGAGCTTTGGGCTAAAAAAGATCCAATTGAAAGACTTGAAAAGTATATGCGCAAAAAAGGATTACTAGATAATGCTTACAAGGAAAAAGTGCTTAAGCATTCACAGGAAACAATTGAAAAAGCTGTTACAGAATTTGAGAAAATTGCTCCTCCTGATCCAAAAGACATTTTTAAGTATGTTTTTGCAGAAATGACGCCTCAGCAAATTGAGGAAATGCATGAATTATTTGAGAATTAAATTTTTTGATTTTTAATTTTAATTAATGGCAGATAAAATATAGCTGTGGAAGAAACAAAACATTGACAATTACATAAATATCACATCAATAAACTCATTAAAAAAATAGAATAACTAATAAAATGGTTGTAGCAAATATAGTCCAAGCAGTTACAATGGGTTTAAGGCAGGAATTAGCTAGAGACAAGAGTGTTGTTCTACTTGGTGAAGATATTGGAGTAAATGGCGGCGTGTTTAGAGCTACTGATGGCTTGCAAAAGGAATTTGGAGCTAATAGGGTGATTGACACTCCGCTTGCAGAGCTAGGCATTATTGGAGCTTCTATTGGAATGGCTATTAATGGATTAAGGCCAGTTGCCGAAATTCAATTTAGCGGCTTTATGTATGCTGCTTTTGACCAGTTGTTGTCGCATGCAGGCCGCATCAGAATGAGAAGTAGAGGCAGATACTCTTGTCCATTAGTTGTAAGGGCACCATATGGCGGTGGAATAAGGGCTTTAGAGCTTCATTGTGAGTCAGGTGAATCCATATTTGCGCATGTGCCTGGCATAAAAATGGTTATACCTTCAAATCCATACGACACTAAAGGGTTACTGGCAGCAGCTATTAGAGATCCTGATCCTGTCATATTTTATGAGCCTATGAGGATTTACAGAGCAATAAAGCAAGATATTCCTGAAAATGACTACATTGTGCCTATTGGCAAAGCTAATGTTATACATGAAGGAGATGACTTGACTTTAATCGCATGGGGCGCTGCTGTTAAAACATGCACAGAAGTAATTGAAAAGCTAAACAATAAATATAGTGTTGAATTGATTGACTTAAGGACAATCAATCCCTATGATTCAGAAACTATCATAAAGTCTGTAAAAAAGACAGGAAGGTGTGTTATTGTGCATGAAGCAATAAGGACAAGCGGGTTTGCAGCTGAGCTGATTGCTTCAATAAATGAAAAGGCATTGCTAAGCCTTGAAGCTCCTGTTATTAGGATTACATCTCCTGATGTTCCTTTCCCTCTTTACAAATTAGAGAATTATTTTTTACCAGATGCTAGCAGGGTTTTGAAAGGTATAGAAAAAGTAATGGGTTTTTAGGATTTTTTATTTTTAAAAATATGATTATAAAAATAATGCGCTAGAAAATCAAAGATTTTCGGCGCACCAAAAACGCAATGCGTTTTTTAGTGCGTTGAGAAAGAAAATAAAAGATAAATTAAAAGAATCATGTTTATAATCACAAAAACATTACCAAAACTCAAATAATGAAAAATTAAATCGATATGCTTCGCAAATTTTAGGCTCACTCAATAGTTCGCCTATACATTTTAAAAAATAAAATTTAGCAAAATGCCATACGAATTTATTTTTCCGGATGTTGGAGAAGGGATACATGAAGGTGAAATAGTGAAATGGTTTGTCAAGGAAGGTGACAAAGTAAAAGCTGATGAGCCGCTTGGAGAAATCGAAACAGACAAAGCTGTTGTTGAAATGCCAAGCCCGAAGTCTGGCAAAATTCTAAAGCTGCATGTTCCTGCAGGCGGCATAATCCATGTTGGCGAAGTGATGGTTACAATACTTGAAGAGCATGAAACTGAAGAAGATGCTAAAAAGCATATTGAATCAAAAAAATCAGAAAAGAAAGATGTTCCTTATACTGGCTCTGTTGTAGGATTTGTGGAGGAAGCGAAAGATGTATCTCCGATTTATGGAAAAACTCCAATACAAGTTGCTCATTCAAGTTCACTTTTAAAATCAGAATCGACTTCTATACAAGCAACTCCTGCTGTCAGAAACTTAGCAAAGCAGCTTAATGTTGATTTAGCAACTTTAAGAGGAACTGGAGCTGGAGGAAGAATAACAATAGAAGATGTGCAGAAAGCAAGCGGAACTAAGAAAGAAACAGCGCAGTCGAATGTGAGTGAGCTTGGAGATGAGCGAGCGAGAGACGAGCTCTCGCATGTCACACGAACTCGCTCACAATTGGCTGGAATCAAGGTTGTAAGAAAATATGATTTCTTTGGTTACATAGACAGGGTTCCTTTGCATGGTGTTAAAAAAGCTGTAGCAAACAAAATGTCAGAATCAATATTCACAGCTGCGCAATTGACGAACATGCACGAAGCTGATGTAACAGAGCTTGCTGCTCTGAGAGAAAAGGAAAAAGTTGCTTATGAGAAAGAAGGAATCAAGCTTACTTTCATGCCTTATATTGTGAAAGCAGTTGCCTTGTGCTTGCAAGAGCATCATTACCTTAATGCTTCTCTTGAAGGAGAAGAAATTGTTTTGAAAAAATATTACAATGTTGGAGTTGCAGTTGACACAGAAGACGGCTTAATGGTGCCTGTTGTCAAAGGAGCCCAGGCTAAAGACATAAAAACAATTGCAAAAGAGGTTGATAAGTTAGCAAATGACGCAAGAACAAGAAAAATGAACCTGATGGATTTAAGAGGAGGCACATTTACAATAACAAACCTTGGTTCTGTAGGAGTTGAATTTTTCACTCCAATCATAAATTATCCTGAAAGCGCAATTCTTGGAGTTGGAAGAATTGTTGAAAAGCCTGTTGTAAGAAATGGTAAAATAGACGCAAGAAAAATTTTACCTTTGTCTTTGACTTATGACCACAGAATTGTTGATGGAGCTCAAGCTGCAAGGTTTATGATTGATGTTATCAAAAGGCTTGAGAAGTGCGAGTTTTGAAAGTATATTAATAGACTTAGTTTACAGCAGATGTTATAGCAGACGAGTTGTCCTCACAGGTTTCTCTACATTGTTCATATATTCCAACGATTTTAGATAATGCATCAAAATTAGCCATATAAGTATCTTCAGGTATTGTATTGGATTTTAAATGATGTTTAAGTCCTTCCATTAGCTTTTTAAGATGCAAACAAACTTCATCAGCAGGTACCAATGTCAAATCCCTTTGTACCCTATTTTCTGTAAGAACTCTTTCAAGGCCAGGTTTAATGCTCGAGAAATAATTTTGGCCATTGCTACTTAATGCAACATGCCATCCCTTTCCTGGTTCCCAAAACACATATTCTATTTTAAATTGTGTATAATTTTTCATTTTATTATTAACATTAACTACTAAAAAATAATGACTTATTTTTAAATATTTTGGTTAGATTAAGTAATCTCAGAAATAACTTATTTGTTTTAACTTCCTCTCTCAACGTAACAAGCTCCTTTGTTTCTCATTAAAGAACCTGAAGGCAGCATTAAGTCGCTGTATTTATTTTTTGCCAAGTCTTTTGCGCGCATTAATTCAAATTCCGAAAGCTTTTCTGCCTTGAAGTCCTTGCCAGAAGTAAAACTATTTCTTAATGTTTCATAAACTTTTTTCTGGCTTATTTTTTTAAATTCCAAAATAGAGGTTACCTTTTCTTTAATCAAATCCTGGGATATATTCAGAACTTTTGGCATTAAATCAAAATCAATGTCATAAACCAAAGTGCCATGCTGCAGATAAATGCCTTTGTCCATGGCTTTTGCGGCATTTCCGGAGATTTTTTTGCCATCAATGATAATGTCATTTTTATTTTCCAAAGTTGATTTTGCCCCCAGCTCGCTCAAAGCATTTACCAAGCAAGAGCAAATATGGGCGTAAGCATTTTTTATGCTGTAATCAAATATTCTTATAGGCGCTACAAAACTGTATGTAAAATCATCTTTATCGTGAAAAACAGCCCTTCCGCCAGTTATTCTTCTGACAATATCTATTTTATGCTTTTTGCATGCATCCAAGTTTATGTCTTTCCAGTCTTGATACGCTCCAATAGAAATAGAATTATTAGCCCATTTGTAAAACCTTATCGTTGGAAGTTCTCTACCATTAGCTACGCTTTCATAAACAGCATGGTCAATAGCCATATTCATAGCTGCTGAATATGCTTCTTGCTCAATAAGGCGCCATTTCATAGCAAAATGATTAAAAATCGCAATTTAAATATTTTTTTGATTGAGAATTTATGTATGTATTAACAATAACATTTAAATAAATTAAAAAATAAAATTAGATAATGAAAAAACAAAAATTGTTGATGTTTATTTTTTTAGCATTGTTTATATTTGGTTGTGCAAAGCAAGAAAAGATAATAGTAGATTATAAAAATGAAAGCGTAAAGCAAGAAACAAGCCCTATTCTTAAAAATATTAATCTTCCCAATAATTTTAAAATAGAAATCTTTGCATCTGACTTGGGCAAAAGCTTTTTTCCAAGCGCAGGCCCTGACAAAGGCGTTAGGTTTATGGAATTCTACAATGATGTCTTGTTTGTCAGCATTCCAAATGCCGGCATGATTGTGGCATTGCCTGACAAAGATAATGACGGGAAAGCAGATGAAGTCATTAAAGTGATTAATAGACTGCAAAGACCTCATGGCATTGCCTTTCTTGATGAGCAGATGTATGTTGCAAATGAGGACAGTGTAATAAAAGTAAAGCTAAAAGATAACTTGGAAGCGGATATTTCAACAAAAGAATTTATTACAGATTTGCCAAAAGGCGGGCATTGGACAAGAACAATAAGGATAAAAGATGGAAAAATTTATGTGAGCGTCGGCTCAAGCTGCAATGTTTGCATTGAAAATGATGAGAGAAGAGCTGCTATTCTTGAATGCGATGAGCAAGGAAATTGTAAAATATTTGCAAAAGGAATAAGAAATGCTGTTGGCTTTACTTTTCATCCGGAAACGAATGAGATTTATGCAACAGAAAATTCAAGAGATTGGCTTGGAGATGATTTGCCGCCAGATGAGATAAATGTTGTAAAAGAAGGAAAGAATTACGGCTGGCCGATTTGCTATGGGAAAAATGTTCATGACACGGATTTTGACAAGAACACTTACATAAGAAACCCTTGCATGGAGCCTTTTGAGGAGCCAAGCTTTGTAGATTTGCAGGCTCATTCCGCACCTCTTGGATTGGCTTTTAACTTTGGCAGTAATTTTCCAGCAGAATACAAAGGCAATTTATTTGTCGCTTACCATGGCTCCTGGAACAGAAAAGAAAAGACTGGATACAAGATTGTGAGGATTGATGTTGAGAAAAAAACAGTAGAAGGTTTTGCAACAGGCTGGCTCACCCAGGATAATATTGTAACAGGCAGGCCAGTTGATATTATATTTGACAAAGAAGGTTTTATGTATGTGAGCGATGATTTTGCTGGAATTATTTATAGGATTTGGTATGAAAAATAAAAAAAATAAATCTAAGAAACTAGTGAACTAAAGATTGTAAAATCTTAGTACCTTTTCTTCTTGCTGTAACAGTCCCTGCAATAAACTGGTCTTCCTTCCTTTGGCTGGAATGGCACTTCTGCATCCGCGCCGCAGTCAGAACACTTTATCTTATGCATAGTTCTGTTCTCAAAACTTCCGTAACGCATTTTTCTCCCTCGTATTAATTAGTTACACGAAAATACTAGAAATAGCCTTTTCGATGTACCAGTCTATAGTAGGAATAGGTTATATATAAAGGTATGTGTTTCAAAATAGCTATTTTTTAGTGGTAACAAATGGAAAAATTTAAAAGTTACCTACGTATACTTTAACTATGAGGAGAATTAGGCGTAGATTTGTAGCATTATATTTAGCTATTCTTGGTCTAACAAGTAGTCAGGACCATAAAATATTTGAAGGAACCAAAATTGAATATGCTCGAGCACAAGATGAACAACGTAGATTATTTTCTCTTGATAGCTTAGATAAAGTTGATTTATCACCAAAAAAGATAGATTTGGAATTCTATATTGACTCCGATCCTATACTTGATTCTGTAAGAAAAAATAAAGCTCAAATTATAACTGACTTGAAGGATTTCTACCATGCCATGGGGGTTAATATTAATGTAATCTATGTTTATGTTATAAATTTAGATAGATTGAAACCAGCGGAGAGAATAGCTGTACAGATTTTAGATAGAGGAGAATTTATCATGCCAAGTCCAAAACATTACATAGGCAATAAAAAAAATTCTAAAATATGGAAAATTAATTATTTTGATTTAGAGGGCTGTGGAAAAGCACTTATAGAAAATAGTATCGCTAAAATAGTAGGTTATGGAGATATAAGATGCCAACGAACTGAGGTTTTAAAACACGAAATAGGCCATCTTCTTGGACTTTATCATACACGAGAATTCGCTTCTGACCCATTTCCAGATTATGTCTTGATTGGAAATCGCCACATTGAAAATTTTATGAAAAACGAATCTTCATCTGAAACTGCATTCTCAAAAATTCAGAAATTAGCTGTTCATAGCTATTTAGGAAAAGGAATGGTATACAAGCAATGGGAAGCCTCGGGTTTCAACTTGGATAGATACCTTCATAATATAGCGGTTGCAAATGGGTATAAAGAATAATTAAGTATTTATTTAACCTGCACAGAAACTAATGTTTTTACTTTACCCCATCAAATAACCCAAACTCTCCACTAAGCTCTCATACATACCATCACAATAACCATGATTACAGCTTGTATCATTAATCAAAACAAATTGCTTTGGCTCTTGGGCTTTTGAATAGGAGTT
>CAZUWB010000036.1:0-8278 GCA_964623945.1 uncultured Methanosarcinales archaeon
AAGAATTTATATCTCCTCTTATATTCTCAGTCAAATTTGTCCAAACATGAGATTGTGTGGTTAATAAAATGTTCCTTTTTCCGGAATTAGACTTGCCTTTAAAAGATCTCAAGAAGCCTTGAAAAATTCGGATAAGTCTAGGCCAATAGTCTAGAAGGATTTCTTTTTTATTTTTTATATAGTAATTTTTGTCAAACTTATTACTATTAACAATCTCAATTTTGATATTGAAGTTTTTTGTAGCTTCTTTAACTATTGCAATGAATTCTATATTATTATTTAATAAAACAACCTTTCGTATTTTTTTATTTTTAATAACTAAGTTGATTGAGAATATATCTTTCATTACTCTTATACAATGCCCATAGAATCCTTGTCTTATAAACCACCATAATGAAATCCCATTATAATCAAGCAACTCTACTAAAGATTTATTATTGAGTATTTTTATATGGGGGAAATTCTTAATAAATTTGAATATTTTTTTCCTAGTGGCATTAAAGTCAATCTTTTTTGCATAATCTTCCAGGAGAACATATTCTAAGTCAATCTCCTTAAAATAAGGCAGCATAGAATTATTCCAAAGTACCACTAATGACGAACTCAAATTTATTTTATTCTCTTTAATGATATTTTTTATTGTATTAAAATCACTAAAATCCTTTACAAAAATGTAAGTGTCTTTTTTCATATAATCATGATGATAAGTACTGAATTTAAAAATGTTGTTAAGGTAATTGCTCATAGATTTTACGTGATAACTTATACATCAAAGTTTTGTATTAAACTTACTAAACTAACTAAATCTTATTCAGCTAGAGTAGTGACATAAAGTAAAATTTTTATACTATGCTTATTTTCTTTGATATATGGTAAAAACAGCTTGGCATACTGGAAACATTGAGAAGAAAAAGAATCCCTATGAGGGTTTGCTAAAAGATGCTATACGATACGATGTTATGGAAGCAAACAGTAACAATGTATCAGTAGTGGAATACGATCGTAGTAGTATATTAACAATGTATCGTTATGCAGGTAGGTTATTGGCGAAGCATATTCCTATTGGAGAAGGTAATTTTTTAGACCTTGGGGCTGGAACAGGAAATGCGACGTTAGAGTTATTATTAAGAAATCCAAACGCTTATGTAACCCTTTTTGATGGGTCGAAAGGTATGCTGGATATAGCCAAATATAAATTACACCACGATGATGGTGCAGAATTGCTAAGATTAACAAAAGATGAAAAAGTTTTTAAATTTTTGGACAATTTTAGAAAAGAGTCAGAGCCGTACAAAAGCAGAGTATTGGGTTTATCAATAATGATTTTGAAGATATAACTAAAATACAGGACCTAAGTAAGAGCATAGACGTTATTGTTTCAAGCCAATTTATGCATTGGGTAGATTGAACACGGCATTTGATAGAATGTGCCATACATTTAGGGGTGGTGGTAGTATTGTATGGAATTCTGCCTCTCATTTTTTTAATGACTCCATGTATCCTTCAAGAGATTATAGTTTTAGGTATAATACTTTTATAGGATGTGTTTTGGATGAGATAGCAGCAGAAGGGGTTAATGTTGATAGAAAATATAGGGAACATTTCAAACCACAACATAATTTAGATTCTATAATACATATCACTAAAAAACAAGGGTTTGCTACAACACAAATAGGTTCTTATCTAGTGCCTTACGATTTGCAGTTTTTCTTAAGAAATCATTTAGTTGGAGTTCTTAAAGAATTAATTCTAGATGATATAAGTGACGAAAAGAAACAAGAGGTTATAAGTAAAGGCATATCAAGAGCAATTATACATCACGATGCTCTCGTTGATATGGATCATAAGTGGGATATCAATCCAGTTTTTATATCAAAAATGTTCTAATTTGTTTCTATCTGAATTAAAAATTATATGAAATACTAACTTTTAACCACTTATTATGAATTTGACTTCGAAAAGCTTTTTAAATAAGCTGGGTTACATCAATAAGTGAAGGGTGTAATATTTAAAAATGTCTAAGAATAAAGTAACTATACTTGGTGTTGGAATCTCAGGGCTTACGTGTGCATATGAATTTATGAAAAAGGGAAATTGGAATGTACGCTTATACGATCAGAATTCTATACCTGGCGGCATGGCAAGGACAGAAAGATACAAAGAGTTTCATTATGATTTAGGGCCGCATCTTTACCATACACCAGACAAAAACACAGAAGAATATTGGAGGTCCAATTTCAAAGATTTGTTAGTTGAAAAGCAGCTTTGGAGTAAGAATTACAAGTACGGCAAGTATATCGATTATCCTTTAGCGTGGTCGTCAATCAACTATTTAAGCCCCAAACTTAGAGAGAAGATAAAAAAAGAAATCGAGAAGTACCAAAAATCCGATTTGATAAAATATGCAAAAAATTACAAAGAGTATGTTACAGGTTTAGTTGGTCCTACTCTACAAAAAATGTTTTTTGAGCAGTACCCAAAAAAAGTATGGGGCATTTCAACAGAAAAAATGTCAACGAACTGGGCGCCTAAGAGAATAAGCTTTAGGGTCATATATGAGCCATTCTATTACGATCAATTCTGTGCTGTTGGAAGGTTTGGAGCTGGAGTTGTCCCAGAATATATGGCAAAAAAAATTGTTGAAATGGGTGGCAAAATAAACTACAATAGGAGAATAAATAAAATTATTGTCGATAAGAATAGAATATCAAGAATTAAATTTGAAGATGGAGAAGAAATCAAAATTGATGATGATGAAATAGTAATATCAACTATGTCTATCAATAGACTTTCAAAGTACTTGGGTATTGAATCAAAACTTAAGTTTAGAGCAGTTGTTTTAGTTTATTTAATAATTAAAAAGCCATTTGTCTTGCCTAAAGATATTGATTTTGTGTATTATGATGATCCAAAATTGCTATTCCATAGGCTTACTGAACAAAAAAAGTATAATGATGATGGACTTCCAAAAAATTCAACTCTCGTATGTTTTGAAATTGCGGCAGATGAAAATGATATTATTTATTCTATGGATAACCAAAAGCTCGTACAAAAGGTAAAAAATCAATTTTTAACCACTAGTCTTATAAAAAAAGAGGACTTTGTAGAAGGATTTGTTAGAAGAATTCCTGAAGTCTATCCAGTGCAAAGTTTGGGCTATGAAATAGAAAGGGCAAAGATAATGGGCAAGCTGGAATCAATTCCAAATTTATATATCACTGGAAGTACTGCAGAATTTGGTTATTTTGACATGCAGATACTATTTTGCAAATCACGAGACTTAGTCGATCTTATAACAAAATCGAGTTCTATGCTTAAGGACAGAAAAGAAACAAAATTTGTTGAGCTAAATAAGAGTGTAGAACTAAAAAACATCAAAATTGGGTCAGGCTATCCTGTATTTATTATTGCAGAAGCTGGCATGAACCATAATGGTTCTGTTGCGATGGGTAAAAAACTCATTGAAGAAGCAAAAAAAGCAGGATGTAACGCAATAAAATTCCAATCGTTTAAGGCTGAAAGCAGAGTGTCTGCTAAAGTTAAGGCAGCAAAATATGTGGAGAAAGTTACCGAGTTGGAAGAGAATTACTACGAGATGTTTAAGAAGTTTGAATTAAATCAAGAACAGCACAAAGAGCTTTTTGATTATTCAAAAAAGGTTGGCATATTAATGTTTTCTACTCCTTTTGATGAGGAGCATGCAGACCTCTTGGATAAACTTGGAGTAAGTATTTTCAAAATAGCATCCATGGATCTTACAAATATTCCTCTTATAAGGCATATAGCAAAGAAAGGAAAGCCAATAATTATTTCAACTGGCATGGGCACCCTTGGTGAAATTGAAGAGGCTTTAGATGCAATTAGAACAGAAGGCAACCAAAATGTTGTTTTGCTTCACTGCATATCAGCGTATCCTTGCCCACCTGAGCATATGAATTTAAAAGCAATTGACACACTGCGAGAAACGTTTAAGATACCAATTGGGCTTTCAGACCATTCAATTGGTGGTTTAATACCAATTTCTGCAGTTACTAGGGGGATAATATGCATTGAAAAGCATTTCACACTAGACAATAGATTAGAGGGACCTGACCATATTTTTTCAGCTAATCCTGAAACAATGAAACAAATTGTTGAGGATATAAGAGTTACAGAAAAGGCGCAAGGAATCGGATTGATAAAGCGTGAAAATATCGAATACGCTACAGCTCAACTTTTCAAGAAAAGCATATTTGCAAATCAGGATATCAAATACGGTACAGTCATAGAAAGAGATATGCTTACAGTAAAGGGCCCAGCTTTAGGAATCAAGCCGAAGTTTATGGACATTGTGGTTGGAAGAAAAGCAAAAAAAAATATACTGGCAGATTTTCCCATTTACTGGGATGATATTTAATGAGTGATATACTGAATGATATGGAAATCAAGGAGAAAATAGATTATATTCTTGAAGAAATAAATAGTATAGGCAGACTTGAAAATAAGCCTACTATCTTTACAATAGCTAATACCAAAAAATACGACAATGCGCAGATGTATTTTCCTCCTATTAGAGACACGATATATGGAGTTGCAGGAAACGTTGTAGTTTTTACAGTAGATCAAGCAAAAAAAGTTGCATCTTATGTAAATGGTAAAGTAGATTATGTGTTAGTTGATGCAGAGAAAAAAATACTTAAATCTGAATATGGAACGCATGATGCAGGTAATGTAGAAAGAACGGTTTTCGAAATTGTGGATAAATCCAAGGTATATTCATTTAAGGCAAATGACCTTACAGTTGATGCTATTGACTGCTTTATTTCTCAGTTTAAAAAACCACTTTCCATAACAGAAAGAGGTAAGAATGTAGCTATAATTGGTGCTGGCAACATAGGATCAAAATTAGCCCTTTCAATAGTTGAAAGAGGAGTCAATGTAAAAATTTACAGAAGGAACATTGAGCATTCAAAAAAAATAGCAGATGCATTAAACATAATAAAAACAGGTGAGTTATTGGCGAAAGTAGAGAGCTCTGCTAATGCAGTAGAAGCTTGTACTAATTGCGACATTGTAATTGGTGCTACCCCCGGCACTCCCGGCATAAACAAAGAATGTGTAGATGTTATGAAAGAGGGTGGTTTAATAATTGATGTTGGCAAGGGTTCAATAGAGAAAGACGCTATACCATATGCTGTATCAAAAGGCATAACGGTTATTAGAGCTGATGTAAGGGCTGGTTTTGAAGCTGCATTGTGCAACATTTTTAACACAGTTGATTTGATTGAAAATATTATGGGATCAAGAAAAATTGACGGCATTACAGTAGTTTCAGGAGGTATAATGGGTGAAGAAGGAGATGTAGTTGTAGACAACTACAAGAAACCTAGAAGAGTAGTTGGTATTGCTAATGGGCATGGCGATATAAAAAGAAAAATTACTGATGAAGATTACAAAAAATTAGAAATTATTAAGAAACATTTAATTGTAAAATAAGAGTGTCAGACTAAAACAATGAAGCAAAACAAAAATTTATTTGATGTTAAAGGAAAAGTAGTTGTTGTTACTGGGGCTCTAGGCCAATTAGGGACTGGTTTAATACACGCGTTAGCAGAGCAAGGCTCCAAAATAGTAATTTCCGATTTAGATAATAAAAAATGTATAGAAAGGGCCAAGTTAATAAATAAAAGGTATGGCAATGTTGCATTGGGGCATGGGTGCGATGTCTCTGATGAACAATCTGTGCAGGAAATGTTTGAAACTGTTATAAAAAAATTTGGAAATATAGACGCATTGATTAATAATGCTGGGATTGGAGTTTATACTCCATTTGAAGAAAGGACTGTTGAGGAAATCCAAAAAGTTGTAGATGTCAACATAAAAGGTGTTATATTATGTTCAAAAGCTGTTGCAGATCACATGAAAAAGAGAAAAACAGGGAGCATAATAAACATAGCCTCTATCTATGGAATTGTTTCGCCAGACAAGAGAATTTATGGGGATTCTAAAAGAAACAGTTCGGAGATATATGGAATGACTAAAGCAGGTATTATAAACTTTACAAAATATCTTGCTACATATTTGGCAGAGTATAATATAAGAGTTAATGCAATAAGTCCTGGCGGCATTTTTAACAATCAAAAAGAGTTCTTTGTTAGAAATTATATTAACAAAACACCGCTTGGGAGAATGGCTAAAGTTGAAGATATTACAGGAGCCGTAGTATTTTTAATCTCAGATGCTTCGTCATATATAACTGATAATAATCTCGTTATAGACGGCGGATTTACGGCGTGGTAATCATATTTTTGCCTTTAAAACAACTTTAAGCACATCTATTCCCTGCTCTATCGGATTTATAGTTTGCTTTTTTCTTTTAACACAATCAAGAAAATGTTGTACTTCGTCTATAAACATCGAATTTCTTTCAAAATTTTTTGGGTCTCTAAATATTTCTTCTTTTCCATCTTTGTAAGTTATAGTCATGTATTTTGCATGACAATCCCAAAAAATTCTTCCTTTCAAACCAACTATTACCATTTGATGAACTCTCGGCTTTTGTATATAGTCAACATGGACATTCCCAATTATTTCATTTTCGAAGCGTAATATAATTTCAGCCATATCTTCTACCCTTATGCCTAGGTTGCTTACATTGCCATAAATTGATTTAACCTCTTTAATTTTGCCGAAGAACCAGTAAAGGTAATCAACTGGATGTATTTGAGTTAATGTCACGCCACCACCAAGGTCTTTTCTAGCCGAATAGCCAATTTTATAATTCTCCCATGGATGCCAATCTGGAAGGTATTCACTCCATTCAGCTCGTGCATAGACTACTTTACCTATTTTTGAAGAATTGATAACATGTCTGATTTTAATAAGCAAAGGATGAAATCTGAATTGACAACCAACAAAGGTTATGAGCTTTTTGCTTTTTATAATCCTCATTAATTCATTTATGCCTTTTAGACTATTTGATATAGGTTTCTCAAAAAATAAATGACAACCTGCTTTGGCACATTTAAGAGCAACTGGTATATGTAAGGATGTGGGGTTTGTTATGAATGCTACATCTGGCTTGAATTTTAATGCCTCACCAATATCATTTGTGGTTTTAAGTGATTTAAGTTGTTTGTCTTCTTCAATTGTGTGTTTTCCAGTACGATATAAAATTACGTCTTTGTAGCCAAGATGCAGAAGATTTTTAACATGGCGCTTTCCTATTGAACCTACCCCAGTTATAAGTATTTTCATTTTGTTTTTTTAATTTTGCTTTGAGCTTTCTTAAAGTCCTTGATATCATCAATATCTATCATATCTTCTTTGTTGATTATTAATGGGAATATTTTGTCTCCAGATACAGAATGTTTTTTAAATATAGTAGAAGACCTCATTACTTCAAGGTCACCAGTCTGATGGTAAATCTTTGGTAATTGCTGTCGAGGAATATTGTAAGGCTCTCTTATTTGTGTGTCAATAATTGGATGCATATAAGCTCCTTTTATTTTCCACATCCTGTATGGATGCTCATCACACAGTGCCACAGACCTTACAGAATCAGCTTTATTGTGACTAATAAGCAATGAAATACCCTTTTCTATGAGTCCTTTTGGTCTAAAAGGTGATGTGGGCCTTAAAAGTATAAAAAAATCAGGAACGTATTTTTCATTTTTTTTAAACCAATAAGCTGCATGGTTAATAACAGGAAAATCTCGCGTAGTGTCTTGGGCAAATTTTTTAGGTCTCAAAAAAGGCACCTCAGCACAGTATTTCTTAGAAATTTGCGCAATTTCTGAATCATCAGTAGACACTATTGTTCTATCAACTATTTTACTTTTTAGAGAGTATCTAATCGAGTAGGCTACTAATGGAACTCCATGAAGTAATCTTATATTCTTTTTTGGGATAGATTTGCTTCCTCCTCTTGCAGGAATAATAGTTACAATGCTATGACCTTTAAACATTTTATTGATGTTTTATGTGTTTAATAAGCTATGTAAATATCAATTACAGTTTATACTTTTCTAAGCCTTTGAAACAATTCCTTTACCTCTGCCATTTTTATAAGTTTAAACATGAATAAAAATGCTACATAAATTGATCCTGATACAGCCAATATTATCCCTATTTTTACAAATAAATTCATTGAAATATGCATATTGAGATACTTTACTATTAATAAAAAAATAATTGCTAAAGTAATAGTCTTCAACCATATTTTATAGGGAATAACTAACAACCTTTCTTTCTCTAAAGCGAATATTCCTATAAGCATCATCGGTATGTAACTTACAGA
>CAZUWB010000037.1:0-7907 GCA_964623945.1 uncultured Methanosarcinales archaeon
AGTATGCCTTAGCTCAAAATATAGGTGGAGCTGGAAGCACTGTTACTGTGCATATCTTGAAGAAGGTGAAATAATGGAGCCTTCAATATCTACACAAATGAAACCGTGGCACCCTGATAAACCAACTTCGAAAGGCGCAACAGCATTTCATGAAGCTGTTTATAATTCTTCTTGGCTTGGAGATATTCTCTTTGAGTTAGTAAATATAGCTCGTTCAGAGATTAAAGATGGTGATATCGTAGTTGATTTTGGTGCAGGAACTGGAACTTCTGCATTGCATTTACTTAAGCATATACAAAAGAAGATACGCTTATGGTTAGTGGATAATTCACCATCTTGGCTTGGAAAGGCATACGAACTTCTGAGTGATAACCCAAACGTAGAGTGTTTTATTCTTGAGAAAAAAGGAAGTAGATATGCTACCTTAGCAGAGACTATTGGACATGAGGTTGTAGATCATGTAGTGTCTGCGAACACTGTACATCTTATACCTGATTTAGAAGATTCTTTTGCTGGAATAGCTGATGCTTTAAAGCACAATGGTTTTTTTACATTTCAAACAGGGAATTTTGTCAGGCAAGACAGACCAGAAGGAGCATTGATGATAGATGATACTGTTAAAAACGTTCATGACATTGCTCTTGATATTGTTAAATCAAACAAAAAATTTGAGTCATATAGAAAAGGGCTTGATGAGCGCATAAAAGCAGAGGAGCAACAGCGCAAATTTGTTTTTCCTGAGCCACGATCTATCAATTATTATTTAAGTGCGTTGAAACAAGCAGGTTTTGATTGTAAATCTGTCCAATACATACCTGTAAAAATTAGGTATAGTGATTGGCTGAATTTCTTAAGAGTTAAGCGATTGCAAGCAGGCATATTGCCAGAAATTGGTGGTAAAGAGCCGACTCCGAAAGAAGAGGAAGACAGGGACGAACTTATTACAATGGCTGCGCTTAAACTATTCAAAGACATAGAGCTTAATAATCCATTGGCAAACGATGAATTTTTTATAATAGAATGCGCATACATTAAATCTGTAAAAAATAATTAATAACATGTCTAACAAAAAAGTTGCATTAATTACAGGAGCTTCAAGAGGCATAGGGAAATCTATTGCTATTGAACTTGCAAAGAACAACATAAACATTGTCATTAATTTCAACAAAGACGAGAGAGAAGCTACTAGTGTTGTTGAAGAAATAAAAAAATTTGGTGTGGAGAGCATAGCAGTCAAAGCTGATATTTCAAAATTTGATGAATGCGCTGCAATGATGGAAGTTGTAAAGAAAAGATTTGGATTTTTAGATATATTGGTTAACAATGCTGGTGCTTTATCAGACAAAACTTTGAAAAACATGACTAAGGAGCAATGGGATTTTGTAGTTAGAATAAATCTTGATGGGATTTTTAATATGACAAAAAATGCTCTTTCATTGATTAGAGATGATGGCAGAATAATCAACATAAGCTCAATAGTTGGAATAAGCGGCAACTTTGGTCAAACTAATTATGCTGCTTCAAAAGCAGGTATTATTGGCTTCACAAAATCATTGGCTAGAGAGCTTGGCAAAAGGAAAATAACTGTAAATGCTGTTGCGCCTGGATTTATAGACACACATATGACACAAAACGTTCCTTTTATAAGGAAAAAGATAATATTAGCAATGATACCGCTTGGCAGGGCAGGACTTCCAGAAGATGTAGCAAACCTAGTTGCTTTCTTAGCATCTGACAAATCAGGATATATAACTGGCGAAGTTATATGTGTAGACGGTGGCTTCAGCTTCTAACCCACAACCTTTAAATACTACTTATCGTACCGTTGCTTTATTGCTTAATGCAAGATTTGTTTTTTGGAATGGGTGACGTGCGAGTGAGATCACTCACAACTGACCGGATTCTGAAGAACACAAAATAACATAGAGGTAAATAGATATGAGACACGAGAGAGGAGGAAGGCGTGACTTTGGGTCACGAAGTTTTGCCCCAGTTAAGGTTGGGGACGAATTGGATGTGAAAATAGAGGCTGTTGGCGAAAAAGGAGACGGCATCGCTAAAAAAGATGGCTTTGTCTTGTTTGTGGCTGGCACAAAACAAGGTGACGAAGTAAGGATAAGAGTTACAAGAGTGCTTCAGAAAGTGGGTTTTGCAGAAGTTGCAGGTGAAAAAAAAGAAGCCGACTCTGGTGAAGAAGCTCAAGAAGAGAGCTATGAAGCTCCAGAAGAAACAGAAAGCACAGAAACTGAAGAAGAGTACAAAGGAGAAGACTCAGAAAACTTTGGAGAGGACACAGAATAATAAACTTGTTCTTTTTATTTTATTTTTAAGTTAGATTTAAATATGTTTATTTATTTAATTGACTTATGAGATTATTCATTGCTATAGATTTCAATGAGTTAAAAGAATATTTTATAGAATTGCAGAAATTGTTGCCTAAGAATGCGAAGCTAAGCTACACAAAGACTTTTCATTTAACATTGAAATTCTTAGGAGAAGTCCAGCCAAACAATGTTGATAAGATTGTTAGTTCATTGAGAAACATAAAATTTGAGTCTTTTTCTGTTTTTCTTGATTCCATTGGGATTTTTCCGACCGAAAACTACATAAGAGTTGTTTGGATTGGATTAAATCCAGAAGAAAGAGTCTTGGAATTGCAAAACAAAATTGACGAATCTTTAAAACCATTATTTAAAAAAGAAAAAGATTTCAAAGCACATATCACTTTAGCAAGAGTCAAATATCCTGAAGACAAGAAATCATTTGTCGAGCAAATAAAAAAAATAAAAGTTGAGAATAAGAAAATTGAAATTAAAAATTTTAGATTAATGAGAAGCACATTAACTCCAAAAAGTCCGATTTATGAGGATTTAGAAGTGTTTAATTCCAATCAGTAACCTTTTTAAATACGCATATTATCCTATACAGTATTGCCTAAGGACACAAGTTGTCCAGAGCTGCGGGCTATAAAATGCAGTTCAGTTTTCTGGACTGTTTATTTGAAATTAATAATATTTAAGATTAAATATACTTCGCAAATAACATATTAATAAAAATCAAAAAATGATTGAAAATGACGGAGGAGAAATTTTTAGTTCCAAGAGACGTTTACTTGAAATCAGGAATACATATAGGCACAAAATTCAGGACAAAGTACATGGAGCCTTTTATCTATAAAACTAGGCCTGATGGCTTGTCTGTTTTAAATCTTCAAAAAATTGATGAAAGAATAAAGGTTGCCGCTTCTTTTCTTGCACAATACAATCCAGAAGATATACTAATTATAAGCAGAAGGGAGAATGGGTGGAAAGCAGTTGAATTGTTTGGTAAATTAACTGGTGTTAGAGTTTTTGCTGGCAGGTACCCACCTGGAATATTGACAAACCCAAATCTTGAAGAATACACAGAAGCAAAAATTGTGCTTGTTGTGGATGCGTGGCCTGACAGGAACGCTGTTTTGGATGCTGTAAAAATAGGAATTCCAGTAATTGCTTTATGTGATACCAATAACCAATCAAATTTCATTGATGTAGTTGTGCCATGCAACAATAAAGGTAAAAAAAGCCTTGGATTGCTGTTTTATATCTTGACAAAAGAGCTCTTAATATTGAAAGGAAAGCTAAAAGAAGGAGAGGAATTAAAAGAAAAGCTTGAAGATTTTACAGAAGAATAATTAAATCAAACTTAATAAATCTTTTATTGCTTGTTTTATGTTTTTTTTCTCAAATAAAACTTCATAAGCTTGATTTGTCAAAGGCATATCAATTTTATGGCTCTTGCTGTATTCATAAACAGCCTTTGTTGTTGGAATTCCTTCTGCAATCATTCCATGCATCTCTCTTTTTATTTCTTCCATAGATTTGTTTCTTGCAAGGCTCTCTCCAACAAATCTGTTTCTGCTGTGCTTGCTCGTGCATGTCGCAATCAAATCGCCAACTCCAGCCAATCCATATACAGTTCCTCTTTTTGCGCCAAAATGCCTGCCAAAATTGTTCATTTCCATTAATCCAAGAGTTATTATTGATGCTCTTGCATTATCCCCAAAACCAAGCCCGTCGCAAACGCCGGTTGCAATTGCAGATATATTTTTCAAAGCGCCGCAAGTTTCTACACCCATAACATCATCCAATATGTAAAGTTTAAAATGCAATGTTGCCAAGCAATCTGCTACTATTTTTGCTATTTTTTTGTCTTTGCTTGATACAACACTAGCTGTTGGCAGTTTAATGCTGACTTCTTCTGCATGGTTTGGGCCTGATAAAACAGCAATCTTTGCTTGCTTGCCTAACTCATTCTCAATTACTTGGGACATTCTTTTGCAAGTGTTATGCTCTAAACCTTTTGTTGCACTAACTATGATTTGATTATTGAAGTAATGACTTATTTCCTTTATTATTTTTCTAAAAAATTCGCTTGGCACAACACAAATAATAATTTCGCTATTTTCAATGCAATTTTTCAAAGAATGCTCAGCAATTACATTGTTAGGGATTTTTATTCCTCGCAGATATTGCTTATTTTCTCTTTTGCTTTCTATTTCATTTGCAAGCTCTTTCCTTCTTGCCCATAACTTGACATCAAAGCCTTTTTCGCCTAATAAAATTGCTAAAGTTGTGCCCCAACTTCCTGCTCCAACAACAGAAATTTTTTGCATTTTATATTTTTCATTAATTATTTTATAAATGTTTTAATTATTTTTGGATTTAATTTAATGTTTTAATTAAAATTGTATTTTTGATTGCTTAGCTTAGCTATTTCCTTCATTATCTTGATAGTAGCTTCTTCCAAAATTCTTTTGATTATCTTTCTACCGTAATATTCTGGAAAATAGATTGGCTTGCCAATATTTATAAAAGCTTTTTTTAATTTTGGGATATGCTTGCCTTTTGGCAGAATCTCAAAAGTCCCTATCAGGCCAACAGGCACAACAGGCACTTTTGTTGCTAAAGCGAGCCTTGCAACCCCTGTTTTCGCTTTTTGTAGTTTTCCCGTTAAGCTTCTTGTTCCTTCTGGATAAATTCCTATAATTTTGCCTTCTTTCAATGCCTTTATTGCCAATATTAATGCTTCTTTGCCTCCAGCCTGCCTGTCAATTGGGATTGCCCCTGCATAAGTATGCCAAATTTTTTGGAATATATTCTCGAAATGCTCTTTTTTTGCAAGGAAATGCAGTTTTTTATTTAAATAAGGGACAATAACATATCCCAAGCAAAAATGGTCCATATAACTTGTATGGTTCGCTGCCAAAATAAATGTGTTTTTTCTTGGAATGTTCTCAATTCCTTTTATTTCTTTAATCCAAAATTTTACTATTGGAAATACTACTCTTTTTCCTATTGGATATACCATTTTAGTAATTATACTCTTGGCCAATTAACTTCGCAATTTCTTTCATTATGCTTCTTGTTATATTTTCAAGCATTTTATTATTAATCCTTTTGCTGTAATATTTATCAAAAAACATTGGTTTTCCTATTTTAACTTCGCATCTTTTGAATCTTGGGAACATTTTTCCTTTTGGAAGGATTTTATTTGTATCAATAAGCCCAACTGGAAGCACAGGTACATTAGCTTCTAAACATATTTTTGCAATTCCATTATATGCTTTTTTTAATTTTCCATCAGGGCTCCTTGTTCCTTCCGGAAAAACCAATGCTGAGTCTTTTTTTCTTAGATATTTCACGGCTTTTTCAAAAGCCATCTTGTTTTTTTCCTTGAATTTTTTATCCTTGTTAACATATACAGGAATGCATTCCCCCCAATCAAGAAATATTCTTGTTATGAAAAATTTCCAATATATGCTGTTTACTAAAGCGTGTATTTTCTTGTCTATTTTTGGCATGATGATTACATGCAGCAACAATGCATCATAATAGCTTGCATGGTTTGCTGCTATGATAAATGGCTTGTCATTTGGAATATTTTCCAAGCCTTCTACCTTCCTCAGCCACAGCTTATAAATCGGCACCAAAATCCTTTTTCCAATAGGGTGAACCATAGACAGAATTATTTGATAAGGTATTAAAAATGTTTTGGTAAAGAAATTATAATTAACTATAAATCGATAAAAACTCAATAAAAACAAAAATACATTAATGATTTAACATTAAACAATAATTCATTAACGAAAAATTAATAAAAATATTTTTTAAAAATTTAATGGCAAAAAAGTTTATTGCACTGTGAAAGAAATATCAAAAACATAAAATCATATTAAATAAAAAAGAAAAAAATTATTCTGTGTCTTTTATTCCAGTCTCATCAACGTAAAAGCCTGCTTCACCTTCTGGCATTGAAGGGCTATCTATAAGCTTTGCAACTCTTGTTCCTTTCTTGCCTTTTCGCAAGTAAACCCTGAATGTTGATGCGTGCGCTACAATATGCCCGCCAATTGCCTGTGTTGGATCGCCAAAGAACATGTCAGGCTTTGCCATAACCTGGTTTGTCACATAAACGCACAAGTTGTACATGTCTGCTAACTTAAGCAATACATGCATATGTTTGTTAAGCTTTTGTTGCCTGTCTGCCAAAGTTCCCCTGCCTATAAATTCTGCCCTGAAATGGGCTGTCAAAGAATCTATAATGACAGCTTTTACATTCAAGCCTTGTTTCTTGATTAAGTCTTCTATTTTTTCAGCTAAAAGCATTTGATGGTCTGAATTGTAAGCCCGTGCAACTTTGATATTTTTTAGCACTTGCTCTTCATCTAACCCAGCTCCTTTAGCTAATTGGATTATTCTTTCTGGCCTGAAAGTGTTTTCAGTGTCAATGTAGACTGCAACTGCATCTTTGTCAACACTTTGGCAGTTTACTGCTAGAACATGCCCAAGCTGCGTTTTTCCAGAGCCAAATTCACCAAAACATTCAACAATTGCTCCTGTTTCTAAGCCTCCTCCCAATAAAGAGTCAAATGCTTTGCTTCCTGTTTTTATTCTTATGACTTTTTCTCTTCTTCTTAACAGCTCTTCACCAGATTCAAAACCCATTTCCAAAGAAGACCTTGCAACTGCAATCAGCTTTTTGGCTAATGCGTCACCCATTCCGGTTGCTTCTATCAGCTCTGATGGCGATGCCACTGCAATGCTCATCAAGTCTGTGAAGCCAACTGCAATCAGTTTTTCAGCAGTTGCTGCTCCTACTCCCGGAAGATCATAGATTGTTTTTTCTACTTTTTCCATCTTTATTTCTCTTTTCTTTCTTTTTGGTTCTTCTTGAACTTCTATTAATTCTTGCATTGTATTACCACCTTCTTTATTTATATTTTTAGTTTTCATTTTAAGAAGAAGTCTAAATGACTTCTTCTATTATGTCTTCGTCGACATAGTCAACAGCTTCAGTTGGCTCTTTTTCCCTAAGAACTAGGTATTCATATGCTTTCTGAAGCACAAGAGCTGCCTTTGGCAAATCATTTACTCTAAAAGAATTCGCTGTTTGCCAGACTCCGTTTTTGTCTTTATATCTTCTCTGCAAAGAAACAGTTCTGTAACTTACTATTTCTCCATCTCTGCTTTTGCCTTGGTTCTGCCAGACAGTTGCAGTTATAACTCCTGTGCTGAATTTCTTTTCAGGCACGTTTTTTGTTTCATACATTTCTACCACCCTCTTCCTTGTCGGATTTTATTTCAAAGCCCCCTTGATTATGAATTGATTGCTCAATTCCAGAGACCGGGTAAAATTGTCTTGTGACAACTTCAACAGATAGTTAGTATCAGTTTCTTTATATAGTTTGTCCAGCGATGTCCAGTGTCCAGTGGTTATTTACAATATGGAAAAGAAGTAATATAGGATGTTAAAAATAATTATCTGAATTTATCCCTACAACCTCTCCATCTTTTCTTCATGATATTTATTCTTAATTTGTAGCCCCTAACCGAAATGTTTATAAAGTGTAGCCCCTAACTATGTTA
>CAZUWB010000038.1:0-7877 GCA_964623945.1 uncultured Methanosarcinales archaeon
AAAAGTTTAATGTATAAAATAAGTCGAATAAAAGTAAAAAATTCTAAATAAAAATGTCAGAGCTAATAAAAAAGGCATTCAAGCAATTATATCCAGAAAAAGAACTAGATTATTCTATTTCTCTAAAATATTCCAGAAAATTCAAGCCATATAATGCAAATGTAAAAATGCGTGGTGAAACTCTAATTTTTAATCTAAGCAGAGAATGGAAAAAGATAAGCAAAGAAATACAAATCGGATTAATCCAGGAATTAATGACAAAAATTCTAAAAGGGAAAAAATATAAAACAATGAACATGGAACTTTACAATTTATTTATGAAAAATGTTCATCTAGCAATCCCTAAGACAAAAATAGACGAAATTCTTGAAGATTCTTTTGATAGGGTCAATGAAAATTATTTTAACGGGATGGCAGACAAGCCTAACTTGCAGTGGGGCAATGACTCAACGAGCAAGCTTGGATCTTATGAATATGGTTCAGATACTATAACTATAAGCACTATTTTCAAAAATTCTGAACAGCAGCTTCTGGATTATGTGATGTATCATGAAATGCTACATAAAAAATTCAAGTTTCAAAATAAAAATGGAAGAAACTTTCATCACAGCAATGAATTCAAGAGAATGGAAGGAAAATTTGAAAATAGAGAATTGATTGAAAGGGAAATATCAAAGTTGGCAAGAAAATATAGGTTTAGCATTAAGAGAGCTATTTTATCCTTTTAATTCAAAAACCGTCGAAAATCTGTGAAATGCGAGTGAGCTAGTGACATGCGAAAGCTCGATATGCACGCGAGTTTGCGTGCTCGCAAACAACTCTTTCACTCGCTTATCTCTACGCACAATTGTCAGATTTTCGGGGTTTCGGAAAACAAAAGTTTTCCGCAAACTTTAAATACATTAAATAATAACTTAGAAACAGGTGGTTAAATGAGTGATAAATTTTTGCCATTGGCGGCAATGGAAAAAATTCTTAAGCAAGGAGGAGCAGAAAGAGTTTCTGACAAGGCAAAAGTTGCTTTGAAAAATGCTATAGAAGACATAGCGCATGGAATTGCAGCTAAGTCCATAAAACTCGCTGTTCACGCTGGAAGAAAAACAGTAAAAGCTGAAGATATTAAGTTGGCTGTTAAAGATTAATATTCTAAATACTCATATGATTCTTATATAAAAAGAAATGATTTAGGAACTGCATATCTCCTTATACATCACCTCCATTGTTTTTGCAAAAGAACACCTTACTTCGTTTAGGTATTCAAGGTGACATTTTAGAGACTTTTGCTTTGAAGTGCAGTTCCTAAAGATTATGATTTAAGTTTTGGCTCCGATTTCCGGCTCCATCCATTCTTCTAAAAAGTAATCTGCTTCCTTTAATTTCTTTATTCTTGGATTATAAATCTGCTTCATATACTTATTTAGAGTTTCCTGCTGTTTCTCATCCAATGGCTTTCTATACCTTGGTTTTGAAAAAGTATTTATCATTATAGGCATTGCTTGCTTTTTCTTTTCCTCATAAAAATTTTTAAAAGTTTTCACTACTTCCACCCCTAATTCTTCTATATAAGTAAAAGAGGTATATATATTTTTTGTATTAAATATATATAGGTATATATAGAATTCAATATTTATCCTAATTCACTAAACTCAACTATTTCTTCTTTCTTTTTAACTGTATTTTTCACAACATCTTCAAAATATGGAATGCTTATTGGTGTTACAAACCTTGCAAAATTGCTTGTAATCAAAGCCTCTCCAATGTCAAGAGATGCAATTGTTCTGTCATCATCGCTTAAGTCTTGGGATGCACTCTCAATTATAGCTTGTCTTTCTGGTTTCATTTCAATACCCAAAATAATTTTTGTATTGATATTAGCTAGGATTTCTCTTGGAATCAAGGAAGGCAATTGGGTTATTGCGCATAAGCCAACTTTAAATTTGCGTCCTTCTCTTGCAATTGTTGAAAATATATTTGGACCTGCTTCAAGAATTTCTTTTCCTAAAACCCTTGGCGCTTCTTCCAAAACAATTGAAATGACTGGTTTATTGCTTAAATTGCCAATCATTTTATAATTCCTGTACTTATTGAAAATTTCATTTGCAATTAAGCTGCCTATCAATAATTCAACTGTTCCAGAAAAATTTGATGTGTCTATTATAACAATTCTGCCTTCTTCAAGGTGTTTGCATACGTCACTTATTGTTGTAAAGCCAGAATTTAACTGAAAAATTCCATTGCAAAAAAGCTGGTTATTAATAAAATCCAAGTCAAGCAGATAAAGCAATCTTCTCTTGACAACAGACATTGTATCGTCTTTGAAAACTTTTCCAATGGTTAATTCCTTTTCCAAAATTATGGCTTCAATCCATTTCTCGCCAAATTCTTTGTAATAAAGGTTTAAGGCTTGTCGTTGTGCATCACTAAAATCAATCACTCCATCAAAATGGAATGGCTTGATAATATCAAGATTTATTTTTAAAGTGTTTGTGCCAATAGGAGCATTCTTTGATGTGTAATAAACAATGTTTTCTTTGTATGGATGATCTTTCAATCCAAGCTTGTTTCTTCCATAATACTCATCATGCGGGTCTAAAACTAAAACGCCGCAGTAATCCCTTCCAACTACATTCCACAGCAAGTTTGAGACCAAAACGCTTTTGCCCCTTCCGGTTGTGCCTGCTATTAAAATATGGTGAGATAAAACTTTTTCTCCATCAAGATAAATTTGGACATCAAGAATTTTTGAGCCAGATCTTAAGTTGCCAAAAAATAATGGATTTTTTGGCTTTGTCAAAAATGACAAATCTTTTTCATTTACTTCTCTAATCTCGGAAAAAAATTGCGGCAAAGACTTGCTTACAAAAGCATTCTTGCCTTTTATAACTAAAAGGCTTTTCATCATAGCCAGCATGTAGTTCCTTAAGTTGGCATCAAAAAATTCAAATTCCGTGTTCTCTTCAAGCTTCATTCCTGCAATTAATTCTAGATTTTGCTGAGATATTTGGCTTCCATAAACAAGGTCATAAACCTGAAGCAATATTTTTCCATTATTTGAGTCAGAAATCAATAACTCGCCTATTTCAATTGCTTGTCCTGATTTTTGCCTTGCAATTATCTTTCCAAATTCGCCAGAAATAACTTGGCCTTTAATCAACATATACTCACCCACAAAAATTTATTTTAATTTGTTGTGGCTTTGAAATATCAAAAACAAAAATATATAATAACTTCACTTCTTGTTTTTGAACATACCACCCAAAAGTGAAGAATAATAAGTTTATATATAAAAGTTTTTATGCAGCTATTAAACTTTCGGCACAAGCCCTTTTTCTTTATGAATAAATTTATACCTTAGGTGTGGATAATAATCTTTTCCCATACCAATAAGCTAAAATCCCGGAAACTACAGTTGATAAGGCAATAATTAATATAATCAAATTCTCCCCTAATTTTTCTGCAAATGTTCCAATAGCAAATATAGTGGCTAAGGTATTTGGTACCAAAACCACAGTTCCCAGTACTGTAAGCCAAACAACAACTAGGGCAAGCCGATTATTCAGCATCTGAAGCTGATTATTATAGATGCTCTGCAAAACTTCAAGTCCAGAAGCCAAGACAGTTGACATCTGCTCGCTTATCGAAATCTGCCTTGTTAAGTCTGTGCTTAGCATACCTACCTTTTGCAATATTATTGGATCATCAGTTATCAATTCAGCGTCGCCATACCTTAAATAATGTATTACATCCAAACTAGCCCATAAGGCTTCTAAATAAGATATTAAGGCGTGTTTCATTTTATATATATCTGAGCCTAATTCTTGCCTTGGAGCTGATGGTTCTATCAAATACTTACTTATTTCTTCGCCTTGCTCTTGTATTGAACGTATTCCATCAAAATTTCTTTCGTTGTTTTCATCAAGAATCCTTATCAAAACAAGAGATATTTTATCAACATCATCCAGATTTTTTGGAACTTTTTTGAAGGACGTGACTGCGTACCTTGCAAATTTCACAAGCCTTGTTACATGTTCGCCGTGTATGGTTATTATTATATTGTTTTTTATTAGTATTATAAGCTTGTTAACTTCTACATCAAGCGCTCTTACCCTAACAGCTGGCAGCAATAATCCAAGCTCTGTTGTTTGGTCATCGTAACCTGAAAATCTTTGTGCAACAAGCTCGTGTACCATAGAAGGATTAAATCCAAGTTTAGATGCAATTTTGCTTCCATCTTCTTTCAAATCATTAACCTGAACATTAATCCAGCAAAAGTCAGCATCTTTTACTGTTTGTAAGAACTCTTCTGTTTTTCCTTCTATTTTTACAGTGCTACCATTTTTGAGCATTGCAACACAAAAAGTCGGGCTTACATTATTATTCGATGTTTTTTGCATTGAAGAAGATTCAATATTCGGATTAATTCTTGTTTTTGCTTCCTCATTTAACGATTTCATCTTGTTTCTATTCTTACTATTTGCTCTATTTCATCTTTTGATACTGCGCAACCGTTTAGCTTTACTCCCCATAAGACACTTTCCAGCAAATTTTTTCTTGCATCAGGTATTTTTGTTATGTAGCTGTCCAAAATGCCATGCTCATAAGCTATAGTTACAAGCTCTATCGAGCGTATTGTTTTAATATCCTTTACAGTGTTTTTAAATTCTTTTAAATTATTTTCGTTTATATAAATTGATGTGTGCAAAGTTTTTCTCAGAATTTCAACAATAATTTTTGGATTTTCTATCAAATATCTTGTAGTTTTTTCATCTAGAGCAACGACATTTGAATTTAAGCTAATAGCAGCAGCAATAACAGACATTTCAGCAAAATGGACTATTTTTATGTAATTGTTGTAGGCTCTAAAAATCTCATTTGCAGTGCTTAATAATTTTGGTGTTTTTTCTCTGATAAAACTGTTATCTATGATTTCTAAAACACCATTTTCTATCAATCTTTCAACTTGTATAGCTTCAAATTTGAATTTTTTTGTTTCAAGAGGCCTGTCAACTAGTTCACGCTTGACAGCTTCTGTGACATAAAATTTTCCATTAAACTTCTTTTTTAAAGGCTCAAGAATCCACAAAAGATTATTTGTTGCTAAGCTTATTATTGGACCAGCGTCAAAAATTAGTGATTTCATGAGAATAAGCTCCTTGCTATCTTTAGTCTGTATGAAACATTTACAGGTTCGCTGAATTGATCAATCAAAGTAGTTTTACCAATATAATGCATTAGCTCCCATTGGGAAATGCCAAGCACTTCTGAGGCTCTTGCAATCGAGATTCCATGCTCACATAATTTGCATCCTTTTTTTATCTGCGCTTGGTTTATTACTTCGTGTATGTATAGCTTAAGTTTCTCGTCAATCGATCTTATAAAATTGAATATATTTTTTATAGATTTTCTGAAGCTTTCATCTTCATTATTTTTTAAGCTTGAAATGCATGAGTTCAGCATGCTTAATAATTTGCCATAATCTAAATCTTTTTCTTTTCTTTCTATTATCTTAGATAAAGAATAAATCAAAATAGCAATAGAAATGCTATCTTCATCTTGAAAAACGCTTGCATTATGAATAACATGGTTGCTTAATTTTTTAATTTCTAATATATCACTTTCTTCTTTGACTTTTAGAATTTCTATCAACTCAGTCAATACAGCAATTATATCTTTTTTAATTATGTCATGCATTGTAGAAAATTTTCTTTTTATGATTTATATAAAGGTTTTGATTTTTTGGAATTTATAAAATTAATTCAATCCGTTGCACTAAAAAATGCTTCACATTTTTGGTGTCCCAAAAATCTTTGATTTTTGCGGACTTCGCAACAATAGATTGTGCTCGGCAAAAATTTGGTAGCTGGCGAGCGAGTCTTGCGAGCCTCGCATGTCACACATTGATTTTTGCCTCACCTATTAATTACATTAAACAGAACCCAGCAATTTCATTACATTCTTTTTTGCTTCTTCTTTTCCTTGTACCAATAATTTTCCATTTTTATAAAGAATTACTGTGCAAGGACCTTTCATAATTGCCAATTCATGCTCTGATTTTGGCTTTTCGAAATGAAAGCCGAAGTCTTCTAGTTTTTTCAAGTCCTCCAAAGTGGGGCTTTTGTGCTTTTGCTCTTCTTTTAGGAATTGCGTGAAGTCTGATAAACTTTTCTGGAATTTTTGATTTATCAAATCTTTGTAAGGAAACCAGCTTTTCCTAAATAATTCAGGATAATCTTCAAAATTGCTTTTTAAGAATTCTACTGTTTTTGGGTCTGTCATATACCCAGAGCCGAAATCTATTCCAATTTGTTTTTTTATTTTTTCTATTTCGTTGTCGCCGGTTACTTTTGCGATTATTGATGCAGCTGCAACTAAAGGGTATCTCTCTGCATTATGCTCAAGAACTAATTCTACATTTTTATTTTTCAATAATTTTTTGAGATAAAGTTTATATGACTTAATGTTATTGCTTGGGCAGTCTATGATAGCTTTTTCAGGATTGAATTCGTTCAGGATTTCTGCCTGCTTTACTGCTTCTAGCCTGTTTAAGTTTAGGCCGTCGCCACCTTTTACTGCTTTGTCGATTTCTGAAGGCTGTATGATAATCACTTTGTGATATTTCAATACAGATAGAAGTTTTGGGTATAATTCCTCGCGTTCTTCTTTGGTAAGTAATTTTGAGTCTTTTGGCTTGAGTTTTATTAACTTTAACATATTTTTTTCGTCAATTAAGGCACCGCACATTACCATACAACCTAAAACTGGCCCACGACGACTTTCATCAATACCGCAGATTAACATCAATACACCTTTTTATAAAAACAGTATTAGAGTTTAGTTATAAAAATGTTGTGGAAAAATAGCGGGAGTTTAGCTCGCGTTCATCTACGGGGTTTTCAGTGCCCGTAATTGACATTTGAATCCGTGTGACATGAGTCTAGCGTTGGCTAAACTCGGCCATTTATTCTTTTTAGATATTATATTTCTTTATAAGTTGCTTGAAGCGATTTCTATTAAATTTAACTGAAAATCCAATTTCTTTAAATTTCTGAAAATTTTCTTTTTTATAAATCGATACTCTATATTGTAAAGTATTATATGTCCCACCTATCCTTTCTTTAACAAACGATTTTATTCCAACATGAGTTAAAAGTTTATTTATATCCATGGCAAATTTATGGTCTTTTGTAATAAATCTTATCTCGCATAAAGCTTTTACTATGGTTCCCTCCATATCATAAGCTTGTTTGAGATATGCTATTTTCACTTTTCTAGGAGAATCAAAAATCCATTTTGGCACTCTCATTTGTTCATCAGATTTTGGAATTTTTAAAATCTTGTAGAAGAATATTGCTAATGTCTGGGAATTAGTATAGGCATCATAACTTCCACGATTGTTTCTAATAAATATTCTATTTTTTGGCCTAAACAATTTTAATAATAGATTCTTAAAAAGATATATTTTTCTTATATCTTTTTTCTGATGAAAATATATTCTCATTAAATCTTTTATTAAACTACCATCGGGCATTAATCCTGCTAATGATGCAACATCTTCATCAAACTTGAAATCTTTATTGATCAAAATAGTATTTATTGAACGTTTATATCTCAATTTAAGATAATCGCACTCCTTGCTAACTTGGAAATATTTTTTTAAAATTCTTTGATTTATTATCATTTTAAATCACCATTTTTTCTGAATTGAAACTAAGTAAATGATTTGTTTTAAATATTTCAGCCAAACATGTCCAGTGGTGCTGGAATATATATTTTAGAAAATCATAATTTGATAGTTGAAATACTACTCAGGTGATTTAAAATTAAGAATTTAAAAATAAAAAGTAGCGGAGGCTAGATTTGAACTAGCGACCTATGCC
>CAZUWB010000039.1:0-7849 GCA_964623945.1 uncultured Methanosarcinales archaeon
CGCTTGCTTCATTCCAGAAATGGGTTGACTCAAGCATTTCAAAAACAAACAACTTTCCAGCAGATGCAACTGTTGAAGACATGCGAGAAAGCTATATACTCGCATACAAGCTTGGCTGCAAGGACGTGACTGTTTTTAGAGACTCAAGCATTAAAGATCAAGTTCTTGTAGCTCCAAAAACAAAGGAAGAAAAAGAAGAGATTAAAGTTGAAATCAAGCCAGAGCAGAAAAAAATGATTAAAGAATCTGAGACAGGGTTGGTATTCGCTAGCGGAAATGATAACGGAGGACACATGACATCTAAAAAGATGAAGAACTGCCCAGAATGTGGAACAGATCTTGTGCAAAAGGAAGGCTGTGTTGAGTGCCCAAGCTGTGGCTGGGGCTTATGTATGTGATTTTCTTTTATTTTTTCTTTACTTAACTTTTAAATCCTAAAAAAGAGATGTCATTTTATTGGTAGTTATATCCATCAAAATTAGTTTAAAATTACAATAGCAAAAAAATCAATAAAATATTTTAAAAAAACAATAAATGAAAATCATTAACGATAAAATCCATTTACGAAAAATCCAAATAAAAATTATTTTTAAAAATATTAAAATTTAAATGGAGAAAAGTTTATTGCGATGGTAAAGACGAGAAACATTCAATAAAACATTAATTTAACATTAACGAGAAAAAATCAATAAAATAAATATTGAAAAAAATAAAAAATAAAATTAAAATGCTAACAAAAATAAAAAGTCCTATAAAAGTCAAAGGGGATGACAGCAAAGAAAATCTTGGCTTAGTTCATGTGTACACAGGTGATGGCAAAGGCAAAACTACTTCTTCTTTAGGGTTAGCTTTAAGGGCAATAGGCAACAATTTAAGAGTGCATATGATTCAATTTCTGAAAAGCGGCTTTACAGGAGAGCTTTATAGCTCAAAAAAACTGGGCTTTACAATAGAGCAATTTGGAGTTGATGCTTTGAAAGAGCGGCAAAAGCATTTGCAGGAATTTGCAGACAAAACTGGGGCTTTTGTTTTTCAGCCGGACATCAAAGAAAAAGATGCAGCTATGCAAGGCTGGGAGCATGCAGAGAAAATAATCAAAAGCAATGAATATGATGTTGTGATTTTGGACGAGATTAATTGTGTTTTGGAAAAAGGTTTAATCCCATTAAATGAAGTTTTGGAAATTGTAAAAAATCATGGAAAAGTTGAATTGATTTTTACAGGAAGGGACGCGCCAAAAGAATTGATGGAAGCAGCTGATTACGTTTCTGTTATTAACAGAGTAAAACATCCATGGCAGAAAGGTATTGTTGCAAGAAAAGGGATTGAGTATTAAATCAACTGCTCAATTATTTTTGCCAATTTAAAATCTTTGTAAGTCAAGCCATTTGCGCTATGAGTTGTCAAAGTTATCGTAACTTTATTGTACCTAATAAAAATATCAGGATGATGATGCTCTCGCTCAGCTTCTTCTCCGACTTTCTGCACGAATTCCATTGCTTCCTTGAAATTTTTAAAATTAAACTCTTTACTTATTTCGTGTTCTATCATCTCCCAGTCTTTTAGCTCTTCAAGCCTGTCATGAATTTCTTTTATAGATAAATGCTCCATATAAAATTATTTGATTTAATGTTATATAAATTTTTGGATTTGAGCAATATTTATAAACAAAAATGAATAATCTAAAAAATATCTAAAATGAACTTATCAAAAAATGCATTATTGATACTTGAGCAACGCTATCTTAAAAAAGATAGCAAAGGCAAAGTTATTGAAAAGCCAGAGGATTTGTTTAGAAGAGTTGCTAAAAATATTGCATTTGCAGATGCAAAATATAAGCAAAGCAAGAAAGATGTAAAAAAGACAGAAGAAGAATTCTACAATTTAATGGCTTACTTAGATTTCTTGCCAAATTCTCCAACATTATTTAATGCGGGAAGAAAACTGCAGCAATTGGCTGCTTGCTTTGTTTTGCCTATTGAAGACGACATAAGTTCAATCTTTAAAACACTACATGACACAGCCTTAATACACAAAACTGGAGCTGGAACTGGATTTAATTTCTCGAAACTCAGACCAAAAGGAGATATTATAGAAAGCTCTGGCTTTACATCAGGGACTGTTTCTTTTATGAAAATTTTTGATGCAGCAACTGAGCAAATCAAGCTAGGCGGTGTTTTAAGAGGAGCAAATATGGGCATCTTGAATGTTGAGCATCCGGATATTGATGATTTTATCACTATAAAAAGCAAGGAAAATGTCTTGACAAATTTTAACGTGTCAGTTTCAATAACTGATAAGTTTATGCGTGATGTGAAAAAAAACAAAAATTACAGCTTGATTAATCCACGGACAAAGAAAGTTGTAAAAAAAGAAAACGCAAGAAGAATTTTCAAGCTTATATGCGAGCAGGCATGGATTAATGGCGATCCTGGAGTAATTTTTATAGATAGAATTAATGAGTTTAACCCAACTCCAAAGCTTGGCTTGATTGAATCAACAGATAGTTGTGGTGAACAACCATTATTGCCTTATGAGTCATGCAATTTAGGCAGCATTAATTTGTCTAATGTTGTAGAGAATAAAAAAATTAATTTTGAAAAACTAAAAAAAATAATACGTGTAGCAATCCATTTTCTTGACAATGTTATTGACATGTGCAACTATCCTCTGGAGGAAAACAAAAAAATTGTTTATAAAAACAGAAAAATTGGCCTAGGCATTATGGGTTTTGCTGATATGCTTATTAAATTAGGCATTGCTTATGATTCTCAAGAAGGGCTTGATACAACAGAGAAAATTATGAAATTTATTTCAGAAGAGGCAAGTAAAGCATCAATCGAATTGGCAAAGATAAGAGGCACATTTCCGTCATGGAAAAATAGTATTTACAAAAAGAAAATAAAATTAAGAAATGCAACTCGCACGACAATTGCTCCGACTGGAACAATAAGCATTATTGCAGATGTCTCAAGCGGCATAGAGCCATTGTTTGCTTTGAGTTATGCAAGAAAAACAGCAGAAGGCAAAACCTTGACTTATTTTGATAAAAATCTAAAGAAAACATTAATTGAAAACAAGTTATATAACGATGAAATTATTGAAAAAATAAATAAGGAAGGCTCACTAAAAAATATTGATGAAATTCCAAATAAACTAAAAAAAATATTTGTTGTAGGCTCGGACATTGATGCAGAGTGGCATGTAAGAATGCAAGCCGCTTTTCAAAAGTATGTTGATAATGGAATTTCAAAAACAGTGACTTTGCCAAAAGATGCAACTGTTGAAGATGCTGAAAAAATATTTATGCTTGCTTATGAGCTTGGCTGCAAAGGTATTTCTATTTACAGATACGGAAGCAGAGAAGGGCAAGTTATTTATTTAAGTTCTAAACGAGACGAGCAAATAACTTTAAGCGATTGGTTTAAAAAGTAATAAGCAGAATGGAAAAACGAATTTTTATAGTTTTATTTATTGCAGTATTTGCCACAATGCTTGGCGCAGGCATTATAGAGCCTTTTATGGCAATATATGCAGAAAGCCTAGGAGCAAATGGCTTCTTTATAGGTTTAATTTTTGGCTCATTTACCTTGTCAAGGGCTTTATTCACACCATTGATTGGAAGGATTTCTGATTTCAGGGGAAGGAAAAATTTGTTGCTGATTGGGTTAGCAGGCTACACGATCTTGTCATTTTTTTATGCAGCTGCATCCACAACTACATCCTTAATTATTGTAAGATTTTTGCATGGCTTGGCATCAGCTATGGTTTTGCCGATTGCAATGGCTTACATTGGCGATATCGCTCCTAAAAATGAAGAAGGCAAATATCTTGGCACTTTTACAATAGCCTTTTTTATGGGCTTGGCATTTGGCCCAATAATAGGGGGAGCGTTGCATGACTTGTGGCATATGAATGCTGCTTTCTACACAATGGGCGTCATAAGTTTTCTTTCATTGTTGTTTCTGATTTTCATGCTTCCTGAAATCAATGCCCATAAAAATGTAAAGCCTTCGTCATTTAAAGTTATACTGAAAGATAAGACAATGCAAGCAATGCTGATTTTCAGAACATTGAATGCGTATGGCATAGCTGCTTTAATGGGCTTTCTGCCTTTAGTTGCTGAAAGGATAAATGTCAGCGTATTCCAAATAGGATTTGTTGTTTCTTCAAACCTTCTTATCTCTTCTGTATTTCAGAGATATTTTGGCATCTTATCAGATAAAAGTGATAAAATTTTCATGCTTATTGTAGGAAGCCTAATGATGCTTGTAGCACTTGCTTTAATCCCATTTTCGACAGGATTTTACTCATTGCTTTTTTACAACTTGCTGATGGGTTTTGGCTCTGCAATCTCAATACCAGCTGGAAGTGCAATAACTGCGCAGCTTGGAAGAAAGTTAGGCATGGGTTCTGTAATGGGCCTGTTTAATACGGCATTTGGAATTGGCGGCGGCATAGGTCCAATAATTGCAGGGCTTATAATGCTTGCAACAAGCTTGACATTTGTTTTTGTTTCTTCTGCAATGATTGTTTTAGCGGGAACAATTATATTTTATTATTTAATGAGAAATAATGTTAATTATAAAAATAAACCAATAGAGGCATAAAAATGCAGGAATCACTTAAAAGATTACTAAACGAGCTTGAAGCATTTGGACAAAGGCATTTTGGCTTTTTTAACATATCACCGGAAACAGGACAATTCTTCAACATTCTAGTCAGGATTTCAAAAACAAAAAATATTCTTGAAGTTGGAACTTCTAATGGCTATTCTACAATTTGGCTTGGTGAAGCAATTAAAGAAAATAAAGGGGAAATAAATACAATAGAAATATCTGAGCATAAAGTGAAAATGGCTTCTGAAAATTTTAAAAGGGCAAAATTGGACAATATCATAAAAATTGTTCATGGTGATGCATTAAAAGAAATCCCAAAATTAAAAAATAAGTTTGACTTCTTATTTTTAGATGCAATTAAAGAAGACTACATCAATTATTTTAAATTAGCTTATTCAAAATTAACAAAAAATGCAATAATTGTAGCTGATAATGCAATTATGTTTGAAAAGTATATGAGAGATTATTTGGAATATGTTAGAAATAATAAAAATTTAAGAAGTGTTTTGGTGCCGATTGGCTCAGGTGTTGAGTTTACTTTAAAATTAGAATAAAATGGACATTTTTGCACATGGCTTGTGGAGTTATGCTATTTTCCACAATAGGAAGTATGTTTTGTTGGCTACTTTTTTTGGTGTTCTTCCTGATTTGCTGTCATTCGGAATTTTATTTTTAATTAATTTAATCAATGGAAATTTTCATAGAGGTCCTCCACCTTTGAATACGATTCCAAAATGGCTTTTCGCTGCTTATAATCTCACGCACAGTTTTATAGTTTTCATTGTTGTGTTCTTGCTTGTATTTTTAATAACAAAAAGTTGGTTCTGGCCATTGCTGGCGTGTGCAATCCATATAATTATAGACATACCAACGCATTCAACAAAATTCTTTCCAACGCCTTTCTTGTGGCCGATTTCAGACTATGTTTTTGACGGCATAAGCTGGGCAACCCCATGGTTTATGTTGATTAATTATGGCAGCTTAATAATTGTTTTTATCTTAATTTTTATAAAGAAAATATAACAATAAACTTTAAAAAACAATAAACATTACTTTATTTTATGAATGAAATAGAAAAATTAAGGCAAGAGTATCAAAATAAAAAAAATAAAATAAAAGAAAGGTTAAATCAATTTGAGAAATTCTTTAATGAGCCTTATTCTTGGTTTTATAGGGATGGCAGTTTAACTTTACTGCCAGTCGAAACTGAAGATGATTACAGGATATTTGAAGAATTGTGCTTTTGCATATTCACAGCAAACACAAGCGCTGAAATGGGATTAAAAGCAGTAGATGCTGTAAGAAATGTTATTATAACGGGCAAGGCTGATGATATGACAAGAAGGCTTGAAGGAATTTATAGATTTAATAATGTAAGGCCGGCACATATTGCCCATACAAGAAATTATTTGAAAAATTCACTAAATTTTAGATTAAAAGAGAAAATAAAATCATTCAAGAATAAAGATGAACTTAGAGATTTTTTTGCATTAAACAAAGATATAAAAGGCTTGGGTTATAAAGAAGCTTCTCATTTCTTGAGGAATATTGGCTTTAAGGGTTATGCAATTTTAGATAAGCACATTATAAACTCTTTATACGAATTTAATATACTAAAAACAAATGAAAAACCAAAAAATAACAAAGAATACTTGGAAATTGAGCAAAAATTCAAAGATTTTTCAAAAGAAATTGGAATCGATATGGATGAGCTTGATTTGTTGCTTTGGAGCAGGAAGAACGGAAGGATTTTGAAGTAGAAAAAGAAAGCTTAATAAATAATTTCCATAATGGTTGTATTATGAAAAAGGGGTTGCAATTTCTGACTGTGGTAATAGTTTTTATTATAGTAATTGTTGGATGTAATCAAAGAATTTCTGCTGATGAAACTCTAGCTGCTCCAAGCGTCGAAAAAACTAAACGTCAAGTTGCTGAAAAAGAAGATTTTGGTTGCTTTCCACCTTCCTGTTCTTATATATCCGATGCCAATGCGAAGAAGATGTGCGAAGATTGGAAAGCTGGCAAAAAAGTAGAATGGCCAAGCGATTGCGGGTTTTTATTCACGGATGAGTGCAAAAAATTGTGTAATTTTGAAAAGAACTTAACTGGGGCACAGCAACAAACCCAGCCACAAAAAGGTAGTCTTTTGCTGGAAGACTGTAAAAGATACCCTTTGCCGCCAGATTGCAACTTTATACCTGAACAGGAAATGAAATTATTCTGTGAAAGATGCAAACAAAATTTCCCGGAATTGGATGCAGCACAACAAATTGAACAAGTAAACGACAGGCGAAGCATAATTTCAGGAATCCCGTCATGCGGTGACAAAAAAGAATTATTTACTGTTTCACATATTCCAGTCTCAGAATTGCAAAATATTGTCCCTCTTGGTAATCTGAACCCTTCCGGACATACGTTTCCAACAAACCATCTGTATTTTCACCTAAAAGGTTTTAGTGGAGACGAATCGAGCTCTAATGCACCAGTTGTTGCCCCTAGTAATGTTTGGATTACAAGAATTGGTTCCTCTGAATATACAATGAAGGGACGTCAAATAAAAGATTACAAATTGGATTTTAGAGTCTGTACGGAAGTAAGGGGATATTTCATCCATCTTGCATCATTATCCGAGAAGCTATTGCAAAGTTTTGCACAACCAGATAATTGCGAAGAATATGGTACAGGAGGGATTCATTACAAGAATTGTGAGAAAGATTTCTACTTTTCTCCAGTATCTGTTGCTGTCGACGAGCCCATAGGCACAGTAGGAGGCTCTTCTGATTTTGGTTTAGCTGATTTACGAACTCAAGAGCTTGTATATGCTAACCCAAAGCGTTGGTATGAGGATCCATTACATAGAGTGTGCCCTTTGGATTATTTCACTGCAAACATAGGGGCGCAGTTAAAATATCTGCTGGGTTCTAGCGATGTCAAAAGAACTGTAGAGCCAGTCTGTGGTGAGGTTGCACAAGACAAGCCTGGAACGGCACAGGGAGTGTGGTTCGTTAAAGGGCCTAGTGACACATACCCTGAAGATCCTCATCTTGCTTTAGTTCATGATAATATTGATCCAGCAAAAGGAGTTTTTTCTGTAGGCACATCTATAAATGGATTATCATCAGGAACTTACTCTTTCAATCCTGCAAGTCCTAGTCTTGTAAACAGAGATTTCAAGGATATTACAGCTGATGGAAAAGTTTATTGTTATGAAGCTCAAGGCGGAAGACCTT
>CAZUWB010000040.1:0-7773 GCA_964623945.1 uncultured Methanosarcinales archaeon
CATTTGTGACATCGTAAGCATGCTGGACTGCATCTAAGTATTTATTGTACGTTTCCCTATCTTCTACTTCTATGTCATTGTCTTCTTTTGTGTATTTTACTCCAATCTTTTTTTCAAAAAAAGCCCATGTAATAGCATCTCTCATAGTGCCTTCTCCAACTCCAATACGCATCTCCCCTAAAATAGTTTTGACAATATATTTTGACTCAACAGGCTTTGCTGATGTAAGAAGCTCTGCTATCAGCTGCGTTTTTCTTTCCACAGTGCCTTCCCCTTCAAGTTCTGCAAGTTTTCTTATGTTGTCAAAGACCTTTTTTACAGTTAATTTTGTTGAATGCAAAGTTGCCTGCTTTTTTGTTTTAACGATAGTTTCTGCAACTAATCCTAAGTCGCCTAGTTTTTTCCATTCGTTTTCTATTTTGGCAGCATTAATGCCTGTTGCTGTACTTAAAGACTTAAGCATTAGCCTTGAAGCAACACCTATTTCGTGGGCATCATAATTATGAAATACCCTGCCTTCAAGAAGCAACATTACATGCTCTATATCATCTAAGCTAACTTCCTTCAAGAATTCCGATATTATGTAAGTCTTTTCAAGCCTTTTTGTAGTCTTGTTTAATTGCTCGTAAATATCAACTAATTTAGAGTATTCCATAAAGAAATGATTATTATTGAAGGTTTATTAATTTTTTTGATTATTTAGAGTTGCAAATGAAACATTTATATACTGCGATATTTGTTGTATTTCAAGATTTTAAATGAAATCAAAAAATATTGTGAAGAAAGAGCCATTGTTCATTAAAAGTTTTAAGCTTGCAAAATCAAATCCAAACAAAGCTGGCTTGATGATTTTGTTTGATGCAATGTTTTTGGGTTCTTTTTTTGGATTGCAAATACTAACTATAAATTTCTCGCAAAGTATAGCAGTTTTTACAACATCAGCATCTGCTATTATTTTTATTATACTTTCTTTAATTTACTATTTAATAGTATTGTTTGTATACTCATTCTTCAAATATAGTCTATTGGATTTTATAAAATCATTATTTGAAATGTCAGAAATCCACAAGATTTCTGAGCACGCTCAAAAACCAAAGGTTTTTGACGAAACTGAATTTTCATTTAAAAGACTAGGACAGTTTTACTCATTAAATATAATAATTGCAGGAATATTTTTTGCAATCATGATTTTGGCAAATTTTCTTTTGGCAAGCATAAAAGAGCAGTATAGGCCGTTTGTCTTTATTTTTTTGGCAGCACCATACCTGCTTTTTTTGTATGTAATCATTAATACTTCGCATTCTTTATTCTATCAAGATAATTCAATAAAAGATACAATCAAAAAGAGTTTCAGCATAACTTTCACCAAAATAAAAATTTACAGAGAAACAATTTTAATAATGATTTTATTTGCTTTGATATTGTGGCTATTATTTTTTGGCAGCGGATATTTGATAAAACTTTTGGCATCTAAGAATTATAGCATATACCTGAATACTTATGCATACTTCAAGCAAATTTCTGTGATAGCTTTCGATTTAGTTTTCTATTTTATCATTTTAATAAACAGAATTTCATTCTACGCTATAATAAAAGAGAACAAGTAAAATGTTTTACCACAATATCAATCCGGTATTATTTGAGCTTGGCCCTTTTCAGATTAGATATTATGGCTTGTTTTACGCACTTGGTTTTTTGATTGCATATTTTTTAATTTCTTATTTAGCAGAAAGAAAGGGATTAGGCATTACTAAGGATGATGTTGCAGATTTGTTGGTTTATAATATTGTTGGCGTTGTTGTTGGCGCAAGATTAGTTTATGTGATATTCTATAATCTATCATTTTACATTCAAAACCCTTTTGAAATTATTGCAGTTTGGAATGGTGGTTTAAGCTTTCATGGCGGCTTGTTAGGAGCGATAATTGCTATATCTCTGTTCTGCAAAAGAAAGAAAATAGAGTTTTATTATATTGCAGATATTGCTGTTATTCCAGTTGCCTTGGCTCTAGCATTAGGCAGGATTGGGAATTTTATTAATGCAGAGCTTTATGGCAGGATTACAGATGTTAGTTGGTGCATTGATTATTCGAAAAACAAATTTGCTAAAGGACTTCCAAGCGGTTGCAGGCACCCTTCTCAAATTTACGAATCTATCAAGAATTTTGCTATTTTTGCTATTTTGTGGTTTATCAAAGACAAGAAACTGCCTAAAGGATTTATGTTCTGGAGCTCTGTGGCTTTGTATAGCTTGTTTAGAACAATTATAGAGTTTTTCAGGCAGCCAGACGAGCAAGTTGGTTTTATTTTTAATTATTTCACAATGGGGCAATTATTGAGTTTTCCTTTGTTTTTATTAGGAATTTATATGTTGCTAAGGTTAAAGAAAAAATGATATCATTTCTTAAGCTCGTAAATTTAGTATATTAGTAATATATTTAAATTGATATCTCTTCTCATAATTGAATCAAAAATGAAATTCGAGTTATTTATGTTATTCCTATTATTTATTTTTTTTATTTATGGCTGTTCTAGCAATAGCAATCTTGAATTAAAGACAAAATCTGTTACACAAGAGCTTAACAAAGTAAGCACAATAGGCACAAATATCGGCGATATTCCCCCGGATTTCACAGTTGTTACTACAGACGGCAAAGCAGTAACGCTAAGTGATTTTACTAAACATCAAAAACCGATTGTTGTGTATTTTATGGCAACTTGGTGCCCTTTTTGCGCTGAAGATTATACTGAGTTATCAAAAGTCTATCCAGACTACGAAAAAAATGTTAGTTTTTTGTCAATAAGCCTTGATCTTAGTGAAGACATAAATCTTTTAAGGGAGTACAAAAAGAAATACCCAAAATTGCAAAATTCAATGTTTGCTGCCGGTCAATACAATATATTGGTTGATTATGGAATTACAAAAACTACAACAAAGTATTCAATCGACAAAAATGGAAAAATGTTATATGCTGGTTACGGCGTTTTTAATGAAGAGCAATGGAAAATATTGCTTAATGAATTATCTAAATAATAGAGAATTTGGCTGGGATTTAAAATAAAATGGCAAAAGACGTAATTTGCGGAATGTATGTTGACGAGGCTAAGGCTATATTCAAAGCCGAGCAAGACAATATGAGGTATTATTTCTGCAGCAGCAACTGCTTAGAGATATTTCTAAAGCCGCAAAAAGAGATGAAGAAACTTAAAATAATTACAATCTTCAGCTTTGTTTTAGGCGTATTAACATTATTTTTTGAATATTTCTATAAAATTTCATGGTTTGGCATTCCAAATTATATCTGGCTGTTTTTCTTGGCAACGCCTGTGCAGTTCATTGGCGGATGGCGTTTTTACAAAGGGGCTGTTGATGCAATAAAAGCAAAGCAAGCAAATATGGATTCTTTGATTGCAATAGGCACAAGTGCAGCATGGATTTACAGCACTATTTATGCCTTTCAAGGTATTTTATGGCCGCAAATATTGCCTAAAGTTACAACAGGCACAGAAGTGTACTTCACAGAATCAGGATTAATAATTGGTTTTATTCTTCTTGGAAAATATTTGGAGCATTTAGTTAAAGGAAGAGCGTCACAAGCAATTAGAAAACTAACTGATTTACAGCCGAAGCTAGCTACAGTTAAAAGAAATGGAAAAGAAATGCAGATTCCTGTCGAGCAAGTTAAAGTCAATGATATATTTATTGTAAAGCCTGGAGAAAAAATTGCAGTTGATGGCTTAGTTGTAGAAGGTAATTCTTCTGTTGATCAGTCTATGATTACAGGCGAGTCAATTCCAGTAGGAAAAAAAGTTGGAGACGAAGTGATAGGAGCAACTATAAACAAAAGCGGCTTGTTGAAAGTGAAGGCAACAAAAGTTGGAGAAGCAACAACTCTTGCTCAGATAGTCAAAATGGTTCAGGAATCTATTGCCTCGCGAGCGCCAATGCAAAGACTTGCTGACGTTGTGTCTTCTTATTTTGTTCCAATAGTAATTTTGATATCAATTTTAGCATTTGCTTTTTGGTTTTTTATTGGTGATTTATCATTTCCATTGGCAATGACTATCTTAATCTCAGTATTAATTATAGCATGTCCTTGTGCTTTGGGAATTGCAACCCCTTCTGCAATTATGATAGGCGCTGGCAAAGGAGCTCAAAATGGAATTTTGGTCAAAAGCGGAGAGTTTTTGGAAAGAACACATAGAATAACATCCATAATCTTTGATAAAACCGGAACTTTAACTAAAGGTGAACCTTCTGTTACGGATGTTGTTGTTTTAGAGCCCGGTTATATTGAAAATGATGTCATAAATATTGCAGCTATTGCAGAGAAAGGCTCTGAGCACCCTCTTGGACAAGCAATCCTAAAGAAGGCAAATGATTCAAGAATAAAATTGAGCGAAGGGCAATCTTATAAGACATTTGCAGGAAAAGGCATCAAGGCAATTTACAAAAACAAAACAATTCTTGTTGGCAACAGGCTATTTATGAAAGATTCAAAATTAGATATAGAAAAATCAGAAGACAAAATACAAAAACTTGAAAATGAGGGCAAAACAGTTGTATCAGTTGCTTATGATAAAAAAATAATAGGATTAGTTGCAATTGCAGATACTTTAAAAGAGTTCTCGAAGGAAGCAGTTAAGGAGCTAAATCATATGGGCAAGGAGGTTTGGATGATTACCGGTGATAATGAAAGGACTGCTAAGGCAATTGCATCGCAAATAGGCATATATAATGTAATGGCTGAAGTTTTGCCACAGGATAAAGCCAAGAAAGTTAAGGAACTGCAAAGCAAAGGAAAGATTGTTGCTGCTGTTGGTGACGGCATTAATGACGCTCCTATGCTAGCTCAAGCTGATGTTGGCATTGCAGTAGGAGCAGGGACTGACATAGCAAAAGAAACTGGCGGAATTGTTTTGATTAAGAATGATTTAAGGGATGTTGTAACTGCAATTGATTTAAGCAAAAAAACTGTTAGCAAGATGAAGCAAAATTTATTTTGGGCTTTTTTCTATAATATTATTTTAATACCTGTGGCAGCTGGCTTGCTTTATCCATTTTTCGGGATTTTGTTGAATCCAATTTATGCAGCCATAGCAATGGCATCAAGCTCAATAAGCGTTGTTGGAAATGCAATGCTGTTGAACAGATACAAGCCAAGGATACAAACTATTTAAGCTTCAATCTTTTGCCTACGTAATACTTAGGCACAATTATATGGCTTGTTGTCCAAATTTTTTCACTAACTTTGTTTCTACCATCGTATATACAACTACAAAATTTTGATTTTTAATAAATGAAAAACTAAAAATTATATAAAGAATTAAGTCTTTTTATAGCAGCATGAAAGAAATTAAGAATTCAGGGTTTAAATATTTCACCCACAAATGTCCAGTGGTAGGGCTATCACATAAATATATAAAGCAATGTATTATCTAAAGAATGAATATAAGAAAGGCAATATAAATGACATCAGACATACATATGCCGCCGGAACTGGCGAAAGCATTTGAAGAAATGGGATTTCTGGAGTATACAGATATACAGAAAAAAACAATACCTTTGATTCAGCAAGGCAAGGACGTAATAGGGCAATCATTTACAGGCTCTGGCAAGACAGTTGCCTTTGGCTTTCCTATTCTTGAGAAAATAGTGCATAATCATGGATTGCAGGCTTTAATTCTTGTTCCAACAAGAGAGCTATGCGAGCAGGTTTGCAAAGAAATGCGGAAATTTGCCAGGCATAAAAAAATGTTCATCAGCGCAGTCTATGGCGGCGTTTCAATTAATCCGCAAATCCACAGTTTGAGGGGTGCAGATATAGTTGTAGCAACCCCTGGAAGAATGCTTGACCATATGGAAAGGGGCACTGCAAAATTGGCTAATGTGAGAATACTTGTTTTGGATGAGGCTGACAAGATGTTTGAGATGGGCTTTATCGATGATGTAAGAAAGATAATCTCACAGCTTCCCAGGGAAAGGCAGACACTGCTTTTCAGCGCCACAATTTCCCAACAGGTGCAGGAGATTGTAAAAAATTACATGAAAAATCCCGAGAAGATAAAAGTGCAGTCATATGTTGGCGAGGAAAAATTGGCGCAGTATTACTATTCTGTTGCTTCAAATGATAAATTCTCATTGCTTGTGCATTTGTTAAGGCATGAGCAGCCTGGATTGACTATAATTTTCTGCGCAACAAGGAATAGGGTTGATGCCTTGGGCAAAAACCTTTACAAGCAGGGAATAGAAGCGGAAAGGCTGCACGGCGGCTTAAGCCAAAACAGGAGAAAGCAGGCAATTGACATGTTTCACGGCAATAGGGCAGATATACTGGTTGCAAGTGATGTTGCTGCAAGAGGGCTTGACATAAAAAATGTTAAATACATAATCAATTACGACATTCCAAAAACATCAAAAGAGTACATACACAGGATAGGGAGGACAGCAAGAGCAGGAGAGGAAGGAAAAGTCATTTCTCTTTTAGCACCTCAAGATCATGATAATTTCAGAAACGTGCTTGAAGACAGGTCTTTAATTGTTAAGAAGCTTGAACCTCCTCGGTTTGAAAGGCTGCCGTTTATGCAGTCCCACAGAAGAGATTTTGGAACAGGAAGTTATAGTCGTGGTAGCAGACCACATTACCAAGGGCATGACAGAAGGCCTTACCGCCCGGGGCAGAGAACATTTCATACCAAACCAGAGAGAAAACCAGATGACAGAAGTGAAAGAAGATCCGGAACAGAAAGAGGGCATACTTATCAGCACAGAAGAAGGTTTAGATAAATATAGAAAACAATTTTTTGATTTTATAGTAAAATAATTATGTTCTGCCAAATAATCTTCTAAAGAAGGAGAAAAAGCCTCTTCGTTCTTCCTCGCTTATTTGCGTTAATGCTGCCGGTCCTGATTCTTCAGGGCATTCTTTTGTTTCATAACCGTCAGAGCATATCTTAAATGTACATCCTGATTTTTCGTCTTTTATTGATTTGCATTCAACGCTTTCATTATATTGGCAATATCTTGCCACAAAACCATTATCACATCTCTTTACCTCACAACCTTCTGAGTCCTTTTCAACCTTGCAGGAAGGTTGCTCGCAGTAATTGATGGTTAATCCATTAGTACATTTTTTAATCTTGCAATTATTGGCATCAACATAAACTTTGCATTCTATCTCATTTTCATCTGTAGGGCATTCTCTAAACTTGTAGCCATCAGCACATTCTTTTACCTTGCAGCCATGCTCATCAGCATAAGTCTTGCATTCTTCTTGTGACGGGCAATGAACTGCTTCGTAGCCATCGTTACACTTCTTCTTTTCACAGCCATTTTCTGTTTTTACAACTTCGCACTTCAATTCTTTGTTCTCGCATTTGCGCTCTTCGTAGCCGTCGCTGCAAACCTTTACATAACAGCCTTGCTCATCGACATATCTTTTGCATTCAGTCCTGCACTCGCGATAATAGTCGCATGTGTTGAAGTGAGAACCATCACTGCATGTAATGCTATAGCATTTCGCTATACTATCTGTGCCACTAGTTATTGGTGTTTTCTTGCACTCTATACTTCTTTCAACAGGTTTGCAAGCAACAACTTTACATCCTTTATTATCTATGTACTCAACATAGCCATATCCAGAATTCTTGCATTTTTCTATTGAATCTCTTTGTGATACTTCAGGTTGGCATTCGCTTATTGTTTTGCATTTTACATAAGTGCATAAATTTTTGGTTTCATATTCATAATCAAAGCCTTGCAACTTACAAGCTT
>CAZUWB010000041.1:0-7620 GCA_964623945.1 uncultured Methanosarcinales archaeon
AGCAGTACAAGCAAAGCAAGAAAATGGTGAGGATGTTCAAAGGCAGCAAAGGCGACATTTCTAAATTTATGAAAAAATTCGGAGGAAAACTGCCGATAGGTGGATAAGATAAAAATTATCTACTAAAATTCTCGCTTAAAATACCTTCCAATATACTTACAGCTTTTGTAAGAATTTCTGTACTTTCAGGACTTTCTCTGTACATGCCATCACTTCTAATAATTCCTTTTAAAGCATCTATACGGCAGTTCAACATTTTTTGTGTAACCCTTGCATCATTATCATTTATTGTTAACATACAATAAATATCTTTTATAATAAAATAATCATCTCGATAAATTGTGCGCTCTTTAACTTTTGCTTCTATTACTGGTAAGAGTTCAGCCAATTCTTTAAAAGGTTGTGAACCATTAACTATTATTGCATTATACATTTTATATTTAATATAATTTTAAAGTATTTAAAGATATTTGTTACAGTCAATTAAATTTCACAAAACAAAAAACTTCAAATAAACAAAAACAAAATAAAACAAAACTAAAATTGACGCTTCAAATTTATCAAGTTTTCCGCCTCGCATAAAGAAAAGCCAAGCCATAAGCGTAGAAACAAACATAAATGGTACATCAAAAAATAATGTAATGTTGTCAACAAAAATAGGTGATATTATAGCGCCTGTGCCAAGTGAAAGCAATGGATCGGTAATTCCGCTGCCAACTAAATTTCCAATTGAAAGCCCATGCGCACCTTTGTATATTGAATGCAATGAAATAGTAAGCTCTGGCAATGAAGTTCCAAATCCTATCAGAATGCCAACCAACTCTTCGCCTATATTGAATTTATTTGTAATTAAAATGCCATTGTCAATAACAAAATTGGCAGAGTAAATGACAATAAAAACCCCAATAAGAACCATGAACAAGTCAAACAAAAGCATAAACTTGTGCCTGTTGTTTTGGGAATCAGCAACCTTTTCAAAGACTTCTTCCTGCTTAAATAATAGAAATATGTAAATTCCATAAACTAAAATCATTATCCCGGCTTCTATAAAATCTATTCTCCTGTCATCAAATGAAAATAAAAACATAATCCCTATTGCAAGAAAAAGCATGCTCCAGTCCCTTTTCATAGAGCTTTTTTTCCTCTCAAGATAATAAACTGTAAAAAAGCCGCAGAAACCCAAAACAAAAGTAATCAGAGAAATGTTGCTCCCTATGACAGTACCTACAGCTAAGCCACTTGTCTCTATACCTTGCAATCTGTGATAGCCTGCAACAATATTTGTTATTATCTCCCCTAGAGAAGTTCCAATTGAAGTTACAGTGAGCCCTATTATCAAAGTTGATATCTTGAGCGCTTTTGCAAGCTTCCTTCCAAAGTCAATTGCTAAGCCAGAGCCAAGCCATAACCCTATAAGTCCAGCAATTAAAAACAGCACCTCTTTTTCCATTTTTGTTTATTCTAAGAACCTAGTGTCAAACTTGTTATACCATTCTCTTTTTTCTATTTCATCCAGCAGATTGGAAAAGCCAAAAGTTGATGCATCGCCGAAAATTTCAATTTTTTTGCTGTACTTTTGTTTTAGAGCGTAAAATGCACATATCTTGAATCCTGAGGAATTCTCATTCATTATTTCAACTGGGTTGTAAATCAACTCAACCATTTTTTCACTTCTGTCAAATACAGCTGCAATTGTGCTTACACCATTATCTTGGTCTATGTATGATATGTAAATTTTATCCATCAAAGAGTCAAGGAATCTTGCAAATCTTTCCACATCGCTAATATCTACCTGATTAAAGTTAGTTCTTCCAATTGACTTTAAGCCTAAAATTCGCGAAGCAGAATTGGCAAAGAAGTCTTTCACGCTCCTTGCATTTACAAAAAGCCTGACTTTGAAATTTTCTATTGTTTTCTTGGTTTTGATTTTTATTCCTTTATACTTCTTATTGAATTTCTCAATTAATTTCTCAAATTTAGGTATTAAGGTGTCTAAGTCGTGTTGTGCGTCTCCATAATACCTATCGATTTCAGCTCCTACTTTTATCATTTGTGTGAAATCTTTTTTGAAGTGATTAATGTCAGCGGGACTAAATTCAGAGAGAATATCGTTGTTTGCCATGATTGAATTATTTTTATAGGATTATTTAAATGTTATGAAAACTTTATATAACCTAATATATTCCATCCTATCATGAAGTTAATCTCAGACTTACAAATTCATTCAAGGTTTTCAAGGGCAACAAGCACAAGCATAACTATTGCAAACCTTGAGAAATATGCAAAACTTAAAGGCCTTAATCTTCTTGGGACAGGTGACTTTACGCATCCTAAATGGCTTGCTGAACTGAAAAATGAACTCAAAGAGGATGGTTCAGGAATTCTTACATCAAAATCGGGATTTCATTTCGTGCTGCAGGGGGAGATTTCAAACATCTACACTCAAGACGGCAAATCAAGAAGAGTTCATACTCTATTGTTAGCAAGAAATTTTGAAATAGTTGAGCAGATAAATTCTGCATTGCTGAAAAAAGGCAGGCTTGATTATGATGGCAGACCAATCTTTGGTTTTTCTTGCATTGAATTAGTGGAGATGATGAAAAAAATAGATGACGATATTGAAATAATTCCAGCCCATGCTTGGACTCCTTGGTATGGAATTTTCGGCAGTATGTCCGGTTTTGATTCTGTTGAAGAATGTTTTAAAGAGCAATCTAAGCATATCTATGCGATTGAAACCGGTTTAAGCTCAGACCCTTCAATGAATTGGCGCATTTCTTCATTAGACAAATACACTTTAGTGAGTAGCTCTGATGCACATTCTTTTTGGCCATGGCGTCTTGGAAGGGAGTGTAATGTGTTTGATATTGAGCTAAGTTATGATGATTTGTTGCAGGCAATAAGAAAAAGAAAAGGATTTGTTGAGACAATTGAATTTTGGCCTCATGAAGGAAAATACCATTACTCTGGGCATAGGTTGTGCAATGTTTGCCTTTCCCCTCAGGAAGCAATAAAATTGAAAGATATTTGCCCAAGATGCCGAAGAAAAATAACTGTAGGAGTGGCTGAAAGAGTTGAAATGCTTGCAGACAGGCCAGAAGGATTTATGCCTAAAAATGCAGTTCCTTTCAGAAATTTAATTCCACTTTCTGAAGTTATTTCAGGAACAATTGGAGAAAAAGTTGAATCGAAGAAAGTATGGGAAGAATATTATAGATTAGTCAATGCTTTTGGGAATGAATTTGGAGTTTTATTAAATGCAGATGAAAAAGAACTTAAAAAGATAACATCAGATAAAATTGCTGAAAATATAATGAGAAACAGATTCCAGAAAATCCCTTTTAAGCCAGGCTATGACGGTGTTTATGGAGTTCCAATTTTTGATGAAAGGGAATGCAATAACAGAGAAGAAAATAAAATAAAAATAAGTCAAAAAGGTTTGGAAGATTTCTTTTAAAATAAAAAATCCCCGCGGCCGGAATCTCATATCTTTTGCGCCTTCTATCGTTCCGTGGCATTGAAAATGCCACATTGCATGGTTTTCCACAGGCTTTTCTCAAAAGGTTGATTTGAACCAGCAACCGCTCGGGCCCGGCTGACTCTATTTCATACCTCGCATACAGCTTTCAGTCTTAGAGCACATCTTTGGCTAAACTTTTTATAGTTCAACAGCCGAGCGCTCCATTTCCCAGCGAGCCAATTTTTTAGAATTGGCAGCTTCCAGGTTGAGCTACACGGGGATATTAAATTTAGAATTATTTTTGGTTTATAAAGATTGTGTAATAGATAAGCGAAGCCGAGCGTGTGTGCCAACAGCGAGGCTGAGCACAATATTCTGTTGCGAAGTCCGTAAAAATCAAAGATTTGGACACCTAAAATGCGAAGCATTTTTTAGTGCAACGGATTGAATTATTAAAAATAAATTAAGAATTTAAAAATATAGCAAAATTAAATTAACCGCCAACACTAATTCTGTTGGAATTGCTTATAATTACTTTATCATCAACTTTGCATCTTGCATTTGCAGATGGCAGGTTAAATTCTCCTAAAATTGCAAGCCTTGATTTCATTTTGTATGATAGAACTCTTTCATCGCCTGGCTCAATGGCTTCTACGTTCCATTTGATTATAACTCCTTTTTTCGGATGCTGCAAAATGGCATGGGGCTGCATTGAGCCGATTGAAAGCTCTTTTTCAACGTGCGCAATATGCGGGACATTGTCAATCACTTCAATATTTGTGATTGGCTTTCCGCTTCTGTTCTTGACTCTGATAAAAACTTTCACTTCTGATATTCCGCCTTCGCTCATTTCCACATTTGCTATGCCCTTTCTCACTACAATAGGGCTTCTGAAAAGGAAGTAAAGGATAACAGCTGCAATCGCCAAAACAATAATTACAACAATCGGCCTGTAATTTTCAGTTGTATAAACTTTCATTACTCCGTTTTTGTCAAGCGCAATCTGCCAAGTTAAATATTGTTTGCCATTTTCTTTTGTTGTTTCTGCCCTTGGCGACGTTGTCAAAAACAAATTCTTAAATGGCGTAGTCTCAATTTTTACTATGCCTTTGTAATTAACATCATTAGATGTAACCTTTATTCCTTTTCTTATTTTTAAAAATGACTGCTCCTTTGGGGTATCTTCTTGAATTAAATATGGCGTAATTTCAAATTCTTTTACGATTGGGCTAACTATAAGCCTTTCATTTCTGAATAATGTGATTACTAGCTTTTCTTTTTGAGGAGGAGTCATAGCATCCAGTTTTTTTGTTACTTCAACTATTCTGTCTTCTTTAGGACCAAGGGAGTAATATAGTTCGTCTTTGAAAAGGTTGCTGTCTAACTTTATTGTTAAGTTGGGGTAATCAAGAACATTCTGATTGTTCAAGGATATTCTTACTTTGAATTCGTATCTTGGGTCAATTTCCTCTGGCGATATGCTTGCGCTTGTTAAAACTGTTGGAACATAGCCTTGTATTAAAGGCTCGATTGATTTTATGCCTATAGTAACTGGTGCTTTGCTCTCTTCTCCTGTGCTTTGCAGAACAATTCCAACGTCAAGAGTATAGGTGTCAACATTTGTTATATACAACGGATCAACAAAAAGCCTAATAGAAGCTGTGCTTAAAGCAGGCACATTCAAAGTTACTGGGTTTTGCAAAGGCTTGGTGTACATATCCCAGAATGGATAGCCTGCTTTTTTTATTAGGAATTCTTGCTCTGTATCCAGATTGTTTTGAATTTCTATGTTGAACTCTGCTACTTCATCAACAACAATTAAGTCTTTAATGGCTGTTACTTTTACATCAAAAGATGCAGCATTTGCAATATTTACTAATAGCAGAAATGCGCTTAGCAGAATAAAGAATTTGTTTATTGTAGCCATAAATGCACCTTTTTTAATGGTTTTTTAGTTCAATTACTTATATATAAATCTTTTCTTATGGATTAGCAGTTTGCTTATAGAAAGCTTTAAATATCCTTATCCTCAAGAAAATTCTCATGAAAAAAGTTGAGGATTTTATACATTATCCGGATATAGGCACACCAACTGCTTACATCCAATATAAAGGAGTTTTTGACATGCAGGATCTTTACGAAACAATCGCAGATTTCTTCAGGCAGAAAAAATTCAAGTTTTATGAAAAGCAGCAAAGGCTCAGAAAGCCCGGTCCTTTTGGAACCGAAGTTCTCTATCAATTTGAGGCAACAAGAAAGGTTGAAGAATATTATAAATGGATTATTTATGTTAATATGGAAACATTCGATATGCATGACATAGATGTTGTATTGAAAGACGGCACAAAGAAAAAAATGAGCAAAGGAAGGATATGGATACAACTTTACGGCAAAGTAGAAACCGATTATGAAAAAGTGTGGGAAAAAAGCGCATTTTTAGCCCAGCTCAAAAGTTTTTACAACAAATACATTGTAAGAAAAAGGATGGAAGGCATTTGGTGGGACGAGATGTATTACAAAGTAGTTATGAAGCTTCATGCACTGATTAAGGAACGCCTCAAAATGCTTTCAGAAGTATCTGAAACAAGGCATCATGCCGGGGTTCATTAGATTTTTGTAGCAACTTATAATGGGACATTTAAAAATAGTTGTGGACCACGAGAAGATAGACTATAACGGCCCTTTTGATGTAGGCGATTTCTTAAGGATGATTGAGAATTTTCTGTGGGAGCGCGGATTTGATAAAAATCAAGACAAGGATTTTGAAATACATACAGAGCGAGGCAAGTCCATAGAGTGGCAGTACTCTCCTTACAAAAAGATAACGGACTACATAAGGTACATTGTAAAGGTAAGAGTGCTTGGATATGACTTAGTTAAGATTGATGCTGTCAATAATGGCAAAAAATCAAAAATTGACAATGGCAGAATAATAGTTGTAATTGACGGATTTATGGAATATGATTACGACAGCAAGTGGGAAGGCAAGCCAATTCTGCACTTTTTTAGGACAATTTATGATTACTTTGTGTTCAAAGCCTACACAGAAAGGTTTGAGCAAAGGCTTGTTCACGACATAAATCACCTTCATGACCATATTGAAAAATTTTTGAATTTATACAAGAATTATACTGTAATCTCAAAGCAAGGTGCATAGCAAATTATGGTAGAAAAAAAACAAGTGCTTTATGATTTAAGAACAACTTACAATGGCCCTTTTTCGGTTGAGGATTTCTATAAAGAAGTTGATAATTGGATAAAGGCAAAGGGCTACGAGAAAGAGCCAAAAAAGAAGATGGAGCATGTCACAAAAAACGGCAAAAAAATAGAGTGGATAATTGAAATAAACAGCCATTTTGATGATTTGCATCATGGCATTGTTAGGCTAAGGGCATTGCTTGACAATGTCAAGGAAGTTGCAATTAAAAAAGACAAGAAAAAAATAGTGGTTAACAACGGCGATGTGCTAATAAATATTGACGGATTTTTGCAGACCCACATTCATGGCAGTTTTTGGCATGTCTAGCCAGTCTATTACTTTATAAGAACTTTGGTTGATAAATACATCTACAACTTCTGGGCTGACAAGTATGATGGAGCAGTCTCAGCAGATTGCCATGAACTGTTCAAGACAATAAGGGCTTTTTTCAATCTGCAGAAGTATAAGTATGAATAAAAGATTAATTATTTTTAATTTTTGAAATAAAATTTTAATGTCGTGCTCTATTGTGTACAGCAAGAAAACAAACAAATAAACTAAAGGATAACTTTAACCTAAAACATACAACAAAATAAAATTCAATACGCCTTCGGCAAATTATTGTGCTCGCCTTCGCTTTCCTACCATATCGCTCAGGCTCGCCTATTTATTATTAACAAAAATTTAATCATAACCTTTAAATATAATTCTTTTAAACAAAAATAATGCCAGGCAATTTGCGGGGGTAATTCTAAAGCAATTGTTTTTGGAATCCTTTGAGCGAAGCCTGGTCAAACGCGCAGGACTTAAGACACTAAGTAGCACCCATTGTAAATGGGATAAGATATCCTGTTCCTTAGTGGATACGAGGGTTCGAATCCCTTCCCCCGCATAACTTTTTTAAAATTTTAAAATTAATCGGGTTTTCGAATAAAAGACACTTAGACAAAATTAAAAATAT
>CAZUWB010000042.1:0-4105 GCA_964623945.1 uncultured Methanosarcinales archaeon
AGAGATAAAATTCTGGAATTTGTAAAGGTTAAAGGGCCTGTGCTGCCTGTTCATATTTCTAAAGAAATAGGGAGCAATATCCTAATGGCTTCAGCGCATCTTGCAGAGCTTACAGCAAGTAGCAGGTTGAAAATATCAACAATTAAGGTAGGCGGCTCTCCTTTGTACTATCTGCCTGGACAAGAGGTAATGCTCCAAAAGTATACAACAAATATGAATGATAAGGAAAAGAAGGCTTTTGACTTGCTGAACCAAAACAGGATACTAAGGGATGCTGAGCAGGAGCCTGTAATAAGGGTTGCATTACGCGAAATAAAGGATTTTGCTATTCCATTGAATGTGAATTATAATAACAACAAGGAAATTTTCTGGAAATGGTACTTGATAAACAATGATGAAGCAGAGCAATTAATAAAATCAAAACTCCAGATTTTTGAGAAACCAATAGAAAAGAAAATAGATGAAAAAGCAACAGAAATTAAAGAACAACAAAAGATAGAAGAAAAACCAATACAACAAATTCAAAAACAATTAAAAGAAAAAAGGGAAATTAGAAAATATAAGCCTAGGGAAAAGGAAGACCATTTCTTGAACAATTTGGTTAAATTTTTTGAAAAGAATAAGATAAATGTTGTGAACACAGATATAATAAAGAAAAATTCTGAAATTGATTTTATTGTAGAAATACCGAGTGTTGTCGGCAATCTGCAATACTACTGCAAGGCTAAAAACAAGAAAAGGATAAGTGATTCTGATTTAAGCAGTGCTTATGTAAAAGGGCAATTGAAAAGGTTGCCTGTAATTGTTATTTCAGAAGGGGATTTATCTGCAAAAGCACAGGAAATGCTGAGCAAGGAATTAAACAACTTGACATTCAAGAAGATATAAAATGGGAGTGGCTTTAACTGAGTTATTATTAATTAAAGAGATTGAGATAGATTTTCTTCGCAATAAAGTGCTGGTTGTAGATTCTTCTATGTGGCTGTATCAATTTCTTAGCTCAATAAGGCAAAGAGATGGCTCTTTATTGACAGATTCAAAAGGAAATGTGACATCGCATTTGATGGGTTTGTTATCAAGAGTGTCAAATCTATCACAGCAAAATATCAAGCTTGCTTTTGTATTCGATGGTGAGCCACCTAAGCTTAAGCATATGACGCTTGAAAAGAGAAAAGAGATAAAATTAGAGGCAGAGAAAAAGTTTGAGAGAGCAAAACAAAAAGACGACTTAGAATTAATGAAAAAATATGCTGCCAGAACTTCAAAACTTACAGATGATATGATTGATGAAGCGAAAAAACTTGTAGAAGCTTTTGGATTGCCAATTATTGAAGCTCCTTCTGAAGCTGAAGCTCAAGCATCTTTAATTGTCAAAAATGACGATGCGTTTGCGATTGCTACCAATGATGCTGACGCTTTGTTATTTGAAGCTTCTAGAATAGTAAGGAATGTCAGCATGGCTGGAAAAAAGAAAAAGACAAACAAATTAGCATATGAAACAATAAAGCCAGATATAATATATTTAGAAGAAAATCTTAAGCACCTTGGCATTAATCAAGAGCAGCTAATCGCATTGGCAATGCTCATTGGAACAGATTACAATAGTGGCGGGATTAAAGGAATAGGGCCAAAAAATGCATTGAAAATGATTAAGAAATATGGTGATAATTTTGGGGCATTATTTAATGAAGCCAAATGGCAAGATTTTTTTGATTTTGAATGGAATGAAGTTTTTGATTTGTTCAAAAATATTCCTGTAAATAAAAATTATGAATTAAATTGGACGGAAATCAATGAGGAGAAAATATTGAAATTGCTTGTTGACAAGCATGATTTCTCAGAGGAAAGAGTAAAATCGCAGATTGAAGGATTAGTTAAAGAAAATAAGAAAAAAAGCCAGAAATGGTTGGGGGAATTTTTTGGGTAATAACAATAAAAATGGTTAAAAAATTTGAAGATTTAAAGAAAGAAAGAATTAAAGATAATAGAAAAAGAGAAAAAGATAAAAAAATTTTAAGATTTTTTAATAAAATAATCTTAACAGAAACAATTTTAGGTTTGCTAATAGCACTTATAATATATATTTTCTTTATAAAAAATTAAATATGAAAAAAAATCTGAAATATTATCTAAAAAATAAATTAACAGAAAGAGAACTAAAACTATTGCCCTCTTCTTTTGATGTAGTTGGTGATATTTTAATATTTTCAGAATTTCCAAAAGAATTAATTAAAAAAGAAAAAATAATTGGACAAACAATCTTAGAAAATTATCATCATATCAGGACTATATTAAAAAAGACTAAAAAATACTCTGGAAAGTTTAGAACACCGAAATTAAAAGTTATTGCCGGTGAAAATAGAAAAGAAACAATATGCAAAGAAAATGATGTATTGTTAAAGTTAGATGTTGAAAAGGTTTATTTCTCGCCGAGAATGTCTTCTGAGAGAAAAAGAATCGCAGATTTAACAAAACCAAATGAGTCTGTGTTGGCAATGTTTTCTGGAAGCTGTGCTTATCCATTGGTCATAGCCAAAAACTCAAAATGCGAAGAGATTTATGGCATTGAAATAAACCCAATTGCTCATAGATACGCATTAGAAAATATTAAAAAAAATAAGTTAGAAAATAAAATTAAATTGTTTCTTGGAGATGTTCGAAAAGTATTGCCAAAACTGAATAAAAAATTTGACAGGATTTTGATGCCTTTGCCAAAGGGCGGAGAGAATTTTTTAGGTTTAACATTAAAGTATATAAAAAATAAAGGTATTATACATTTTTACGATTTCCTGCATGAAGATGAGTTCTACAAAGCTGAAGATAAAGTAATTGCAATGTGTAAAAAATCAAAGAAAAAATGTAAAATAATAAAAGTGATAAAATGCGGCCAATATTCCCCAAGGTTTTATCGAGTTTGCGTCGATTTTCTTGTTGGTTAATATTTGTTAATATTAACTTTTTTGATTAATATTGTTCCATATTAATCTTCTACCTTGGGGCTTTATTGACCTGACTTTACAAATTTAATTCACCTCCATAGTTCTTCATTTATCTTGAAAATCTTCCATAGGATTCAAGCTCAAAATACTAAGCTCAAATTCTTTTTTGTCTTTCATAGCCATTTGTAAAAGCACTAAACTATATAAAATAGTGTGGTGATAATCAATCACCATAAAGTTTATAAACTCCATAACTATATTATAAGCATGCAATACAGAATATTTCATTCACTAGGCTTGACAGAAAATGAGTCAAAGATATATACAACACTTCTTGATTTGGGAACTGCCCAGGCTGGCCAGATAACAGAAAAATCAGGAATTCATAGAAGAAATGTGTATGATGCTATAGCACGATTGATGGAAAAAGGGCTGATAAGCTTTGTTATTGTCAATAACAAGAAACTCTTTAGCCCGGTAAACCCAAAAAGATTTCTTGAGATAATCGAAGAGAAAAAGTTTCAGCTTGATAATTTAAAGAATGACTTAAACAAGATAATGCCTGAGCTTGAATTAATGACAAACATGCAAGAAAGGCATGATGTAAGGTTCTTCAAGGGTGTTGAAGGCTTAAAAACTGTTTTTGAAGATATACTAAGGACTAAAAAAGATTATATAGGGTACGGACCTGGACTTCAGCTTGAAAAGATATTGAAGCATTACTTCAAGCATTTCATAGATAAAAGACTTAAAGCAAAAATTGGAATACGGCTTATATATAATGAAGGCTCTCGTGACAAAATAAAGAAAAATCCATTTAGTGATATAAAGTACCTACCGGATCAATATAGTTCTCATGCAGCTTTGAGAGTTTATGGGGACAAAGTTGCGTTATTGTTGCTTTCAGAAGAAGAGCCTTTGGCAGTAGTCATAAAAAACAAGGCAATTGCAGACGGCTACAGGAAATATTTTGAGGTTATGTGGAAGGCTGCTAAGCCATAAATTTTTAAATTATTTTTAGAAAAGATATATAAACATATATTCTTTCTCTACTTTGGTACACGCAATGACTGGGTTGAACACCCTTAGAGTCTGAAAGCGAGCTTGCTAATCGCAAGCAGCTCAGGGCGATGATATGCGGAAGTAACTGCTGAGCGTGTGCCTTT
>CAZUWB010000042.1:4205-7234 GCA_964623945.1 uncultured Methanosarcinales archaeon
TCGCAAGCAGCTCAGGGCGATGATATGCGGAAGTAACTGCTGAGCGTGTGCCTTTATTAATTTTTTAATTCAATAAAAGAACCTAAATAAGAAATACTTTTTACCCAAACATTCCCAAGTAATCTTCTCCTTCGGTCTTTTCTTCCTGCTTGACTTTTTCTATAGCTTTTAAGAAATCTTCTTTGGTAACAAATGTCCTATTATTCCTTATCGCAAAATAGCCCGCTTCTGTGCAAACAGCTTTTATTTCAGCGCCGCTGAAACTTTCCATTCTACTAGTCAGTAACTCAACGTTAATTTTTTTATCAAAACTCATATTTTTTGTGTGTATCTTCAATATTTCAAGTCTGGCTTCTTTATTTGGAATTGGTATGTGAATAAGCCTGTCTAATCTTCCGGGCCTTATGATTGCAGGATCAAGAATATCTTTCCTATTAGTTGCTCCTACAATCTTAACATTATCTAATGGCTTGAATCCGTCTAATTCCGCAAGAAGCTGCATGAATGTCCTGTTGACTTCTCTTTCACCAGAAGTGCCAACTTCTATTCTTTTTGCTGCCAATGCGTCCAACTCATCTATAAAAACTATGGCAGGTGCTTTCTTTCTTGCATATTCAAAAATCTCTTTTACAAGCTTTGCACCCTCACCTATAAACTTCTGGACTAATTCAGAGCCAACAACTTCTATAAAAGTTGAGTTTGTAGAAGCAGCAACAGCCTTTGCCAACAATGTTTTTCCTGTGCCAGGCTCTCCATACAGCAGAACTCCTTTAGGTGGAGAAATTCCAATTTTCTTGAATAATTCTGGCTTTTTTAATGGAAGCTCTACAACCTCTTTTATTTCCTGTATTTGCTGGTTTAAGCCTCCTATCTCTTCCCATGTTATAGTAGGCTTTTCAACAATAACAAATTTCTCAACATTAAAGCGCCGAGTGATTGGAATTTTTTTTATTACTGTAAGATTTTTTTGCTCTACCAAAACTAATTCGCCAGACTTAAGCTTGTCACATTCATTTGATATGTTAACAAGAAATTGGTTGCCATTAGGAATTCTTATGATTGCTGTTTTTCCAAATATTTCTTTAACTTCGCAAACCATAAGTGGAGAAGCCTTAAATCTTTCAATCTCTTCTTTAAGCCTGCTGATTGTTTCTTTTAGAATTCTGTTTTCTTCTTCGTATTGATTTGAAGAAGTAGAGTAGCTGTACATTATGCTATCAATTATATTTTTTGGCTTAGACTCTTTTGCTGGCATTGTATTTTGGAGGAATTAAATTAATATAAAAAGCTTTGGATTTAAGCCTTGATTTTTATGAGAATGCCGATTTTACACTTTTATTAAACATCAAGTAAGCACCAATTAACAAGGAGATTACTAAACCAAGTAAACCTGCTAAACCAAATAAGTTAAAACCTTGAATCATTGTTAAAAGCCCTGCTAGTGCTCCAAAAGGCGAAAAAATTATTACAACAATTCTTGACCATTTTTATAACTTCCATAAACCCATTCCAATAATAAAATTAAATATTGCTAACAGAGCAAACAGTATTATTCTTGAAGTAGTTGAATCAAAACCTGCTGCTATAATAGCAATGGAAGCTGGAACCATTGTTATAGCAAAAATAGACGCAAATGGTAAAATCAAAAGACTTGGAAACAACGTAGGTCCAAATCCAGCACGTCCTTCTTTAGGCATAGCTATATCAATAACTAAAATGGTTACATTGAACAAACTTAGAATAACTCCTATTATAATATAAATTGAGATTACTTTAACACCTGTCGGTATTTGTTTGTTATTAATTTTAATCCGTAATCAAACGTATAAGAGTTATATAAAAACATTTCCCTCAAATAAGACTTAATATTATCAAATTTTTATTTTCCATTTTTCATTATTAATAGATTATCAGCATATATTGTGGGATTTTTTATGACAACATCAACATGGAATGGAACATCAACTTTGCCGCCAAAATGCTTGTTGTTGCCAAATGCTATGTGGCAAGTCCCTAAAACTTTCTCGTCTTCCAAAACATTTCCAGTTATTTTTGCTTTGTAATTTGTTCCAATTCCAAGCTCAGCAACATTTTTATATAATTTATTTTTTAATAATTTTTTGAATTTGTTTGCCACAATGCCACCTTTTATATATTCAATAAAACCATTTTTAACATTTATTTCAATATCCTTATCAACTTTTCCCAATCCTCCAACGCTTGCATCAACAATAATTGTGCCGCTTGTTTTGCCTTCTAACGGAGCAATGAAGATTTCACCTCCAGGCAGATTGCCAAAAGCACGCTTTTTATTATATATGATTCCATCATCACTTATCCATTTTCTTCCTTTCAAATAGAATTCAATATTAGTTCCTTTATGTGTCGTTATCCTTATTCTATTTTTATTACTTAATTTTGTAATGCGTTTTTTATTTAATGTTTTAATTTTATTGAAATCAATATTTAATGCTCTTTTCATCATATCAACTGTAATGCCAGGCATGCTTGCAATTCTTGCTCCTTTTTTAGTAGCGTTATGCCTTGCTTTTGTATGACTCAAAGATTTTATTGTAGGTATCAGAATTACGTCGTATTTCAACATTTCATTTGCAATTTTTTGAGGCGGCTCAGCACCGTGTGTTTTTGGTATTGTAGTTAGAATTAATTTTGATTCGCTTGTTATTTTTAATGAATTTTTGTAAAGAATATTGCCAATAAATTTTAATTTTCTATCAGTAACAATCAAACAACTTTCATTATTTTTTAGATTCATGCAATCTTTAAGAATTATATTGGCAGATTTATCAAGTGACATTTTTATGCTACAAATTCGCCATCTTTTAAAATCCAATGCTTATTGTCTTTATTATCAATTCCAAAAACATCTAATTTTTGGCGAGGAGCATTAAACACAATGTCCATATGGTACTCTGTGCTTCTGTCAGGCTCAAATCCAGAGCCAAGGGCGATATGCATCATCCTTGCAATTTTTTCATTTACAATAAGATATTCGCATAATTTTGCCT
>CAZUWB010000043.1:0-7175 GCA_964623945.1 uncultured Methanosarcinales archaeon
CTTTTTACAATGTCAATTAAATGATTGATATTCTGGCGCTCTCTTCCAATCAGCATAGCCTTTGTGCTTGTGTCTTTGCCATGTATAATTATGGCATCTTCTTCCTGTTTGATATCTAAAGCTTCAATAGGATAAATCATATTCTTGACAAACTTCAAAACATCATTGTTGAATTCAATAAGCTTTATTTTCTTTTTCAAAGCGTTTTCCATTCTTTTGATGTTGATTCCATTTTTACCGATTGCTTTTCCCATCTCATTTTCTTCCATTACAAAAATTAACCTTTCATCGGAAATGCAGTCTTTGACTTTAGCGCCTGTCATAGATTCAAAAAGAGTTATCAATTTCATTGCATCAGAATCGTACTTAATTTTATTCACTTACTTGCACCTTTAAATACAGATAAAACAGAAATAGCAAAAGGCTTTTTGCATATTACACTCAATTCCTCGTTTGGATAATCTAATTTATGAAATTCCGCGCCGCTTAATCCTGCGTAATAATTGATATTCTTTTCCACATTTGCAGGGCAGTTTGAGCTTACCAAGACTTTCTGCACTTTTCCTGACTTAAGGCCTTTGATAGTTCTTTCTGTGCCAAATATCAAATTTCCTGATTTTAACATTTTCTTGATTTCTTCTACGTTTATTTTCTTTGTCATTTTTTAGATTTTTTTTCAATATTCGTTAATTGAAATTAATGTTTTATTGAATGTTTTTCGTCTTTCACAACGCATTAAACTTTTTTGCCATTAAATTTTTATATTTTTTAAAAAATATTTATTGGATACGTTATTGAATTTTAATCGTTAATGTGTTTTATTAATATGAATTTTAATTACTGAATTTTTATGTTGTGCTTATTATTCTCTTAACATTAATTACCCCATTCTCTGATTTTGAAACATCAATCCCATCTTCGCCATACTCAAACTGTATTATTTTTTTGGAAGCGTCCCTCACAGTATTGTCATATTCTACCTTTAAATCCTGCATTGCATTTGCAAGCCTTCTGTACAAATAACCGCTTTTTGGTGTTCTAAGGGCAGTGTCCATTAAGGAATCCCTTCCAGTCATAGAGCCAAAGAAAAACTCTGCTGGGGTTAATCCATTTTTAAAGCCATTGCTTATAAACCCATGCGCTTCAGGGCTTAAATCATTTTTCTTAAAATGAGATAATGTTCTTTGCCCAAATCCTTTCTCTATTCTTTTGCCCCTCATTGCCTGTTGGCCTACGCAAGCAGCCATCTGCGCCAAATTAAGCAGATTGCCTCTTGCTCCAGATTCTGCCATTATCATGGTATGTGTTCTTTTGTCTGCATGGCTTGCAACTGTTCTTCCGGTTTCATTTCTTGCTTTGTTTAAGACTTCCAAGATTCTTAGCTCTAATGTTTCTTGCATTGTTTTTCCAGGAAACACTTCTAAACTGCCTTCTTCAAACTTTTTAATCAGAGCATTTACATCTTTTTTTGCTGCATCAAGATCTTCCCTAATCTTTAATTTTGCCGACTCAGGCAAGTCTGTGTCAGATAGCGCTGATGTAAAACCCATTCTAAACAAGTATTCTATACCAAGCCTGAAAATCTTGCCAAGCGAGTCAATGCTGTAATCTTTTCCGTATTTTTGATGTATGTTTCTAAGCATCAAACCTGATTCTTCTCCAAGCGAGTTTCTGTCCATAACACCAGAAATTAATTTACCATCTTGTATTACAACATGTGTTTCTTTGTCGCATTTGTCCTTTGACCTATCGCATGACCTGGAATGACCGCTGTAATTAAAATCGTCTGGCAATAAAACGCTAAAGACTTCCTTGCCTGTAACAATTGCTTTTCTTGGCAGCTTTGAGAAATCAGTTATGCCGACTGCAGACAATAAATGTATAGCTTCTTCTCTTCTTATCGAGTTGTCTTTAGTTAAAACATAGTTGCCAGAGATTGCATCTTGTGTGCATCCGATAATGCTTAACCCGTATCTTAATGAAATAAGCTGTGTTTGAACTTCCATTAATATTTCTGCTTCTGCTCTTGCCTCTTCTGTCTGGGGAATATGCAAATTCATCTCATCGCCGTCAAAATCCGCATTATAGGGTGTGCAAACTGCTGGATTCAACCTTAGTGTTTTTCCTGGCAATACCTTAACGCGATGGCACATCATGCTCATTCTGTGCAGTGAAGGCTGTCTGTTGAATATTGCAATGTCACCATCCATTAAATGCCTTTCAACAATATAGCCTGGCTGCAACTCTTCCAAAGAAGCTTCTTTGGTTTCTTCTGTTATCTTTTTCTTCTTGCCATCAGGCCTTATTATATAATTAGCTCCAGGATATTTGTCAGGGCCTCTCTCAACAAATTGCTTCAAGTATTGAATGTTCCATTCATTGACTCTTTCAGGGACTGTAAGCTTATTAGCAATAACAAAAGGCACTCCAACTTCAAAAAGCTCAAGCATAGGATCCGGGCTTATGACTGTTCTTGCAGAAAAATTGGTTCTCTTTCCAGCAAGATTGTGCCTTATTCTTCCTTCTTTGCTTTTTATCCTTTCTGTCAATGTCTTTAATGGCTGGCCGCTTCTGTGTCTTGCCGGCGGCAATTGCGCTATATTGTTGTCAAAGAATGTTGTAACATGGTATTGCAACAAATCCCATAAATCCTCAACAATTATTTCTGGCGCGCCTGCATTTATGTTTTCAAACAATCTCTGGTTTATTCTCACAATGTCGCCCATTTTGTGGGTTAAATCATCTTCGCTTCTTTCACCGCTTTCCAAAGTGATGCTTGGCCTCATTGTTACAGGAGGAATTGGCAATACTGTAAGCACCATCCATTCCGGTCTTACATGCGGCACTTTTAACCCAAATATTTCGCAGTCAGAATCGCTAATTCTTTCCAGCCTTGCCCTTATCTCAATCGGGCTTATTCTTTTTTCATCCTCCAAAAAGGTTGTTGGCTTTTCAAGGCTTATCTTCTTCTGCTTGGATTTGCAATGCGGGCATTTATTTATTGTTTTTAGCCCAGCAATTATTTCCTTGACTTTTTGCCTTCGTTCCTCAACCCCGCTTTCCTTTTCTATTTGGTCAAGATTTTCTTTAATTTTGCTTATCTTGTTGTCTGGTATTAGGATTCTGCCACATTCTCTGCATGTGCATTTCAAAATAGTCATCATGATATTAACAAATTTTACATGGATAATTGGCCTTGCCAATTCTATGTAGCCAAAATGGCCTATGCATTCCTTCAATTTAGAGCCGCAAGTCTTGCACCTTAATCCTGGGTCAATAACACCTAATCTTATATCCATTAAGCCGCCGTCAACAGGATAGCCTTCTTTATCATAAAGTTCAGGAGTTACAATTTTCGCAGAAGCCATTTTCTTAATCATCTTTGGACTCAATACAGAAAATATAATACTTCTAACTTTCTTGTAGATGTGCTGCTCTTCCTGCTCTATCCTCTCAACTTTCTCTTCTTTGCCTGCAATTGCCTGTTTTACAACCTCAAGCTCCTGCTCTATTTTTTCTTCTTCTGCCATTTTTAATTTTTCAATATTTTTTATTGAATGTTTTTCGTTAAAATGAAATTAATGTTTCATTGAATATATTTTATCTTTCTCAGCGCAATTAACTTGTTGCCATTAAATTTTTATATTTTTTAAAAATTAAAAATATTTTTATTGATTTTTTTGTTAATGGATTTTTAGTATATTTATTGAAATTAATTCTATTGTTTTATTTTTCTTTAGCTGATTTTTGCGGTTTGACTGCCAAACTCGGCAAACCGGTTCCTATTGGAACGGGCTGGTTAATCATAACGTTCTCTACAACGGAATTAAGATTGTCGACTTCACCGACAAGCGCAGCATTTATGATATGCTTTATCGGAGTTTCAAAGGATGCTCTTGCCAAAACGCTTGATTTCTCGCTTACTACACCATATCTTGTAATTCCTTTCAGAGTTCCACTTACACACATTGTATCGGCAACAAGCATTATATGCCTTATGTCAACATTCAAACCCTGGCTTTCTATAACTTTAAAGATTTCATTTACTATTGATTGTCTTGCAGCTTCAATGCCAAGCACCTGCTCAATTTCAAAAATATTGTTTGTTGTTGTTCTGTAAGCATCAACCTCTTCTAATTGAAGAACATCAGCTAAATTTGAGCCTGCTGTTATTATTATAAATTCATCTTCCCTTCTTACAGGCAGAACTTGTGAAACGCCTTTGATTCCTTTTATGGTTATACTCTTTATTTTTTCTTTTGTTTTGTATGCATCATTAAAGGTATCTTCTTTGCTTCTTGCTTTTAATACAAGTGAATCCTTATTGTCCCTTATGTTATAGCCTTTTAATTGCTTTGAGATTGCATCCATGACTTTGCCGTTGGTCAAATCAATTTCCTTCATTTTGCTCTTAACGAGCTTTACTTCAATAGTAAAATCTGCTATATTAATTGTAAATTCTGTTGATATGTCCCTTAGTTTTGTTTCTTTTATTTGAAGCGCAAGGTGCCTTAACTCTTGTATATTCTTGCCGCTTGCATAAGGTTTTTTTAAGTAAATTTCCATCATTGGATTTTCCAGCTCTTTTCTTCCGTCAAGTATTTCAATTATGCGAGGCAAACCTAAAGTAACGTTCATTTCTGCAACTCCCGCAAAATGAAATGTATTCAATGTCATTTGAGTGCCTGGCTCGCCAATGGACTCAGCTGATATCAAGCCAACTGATTCGCCTGGACTAACTAAAGCATTTTTGTATTCGTCATAAATAGCTTCCATGATTTTTTTCAATTTAGTTTCACTTACGCCTTTTGGCAAATTATTTCTCACTTCCTCAATTATCTTGCTTGGAAGCTTTTCCTCATATTCTGAAATTATGTCCGCCATTTTATTTTTTAGATTTTTTTCAATATTTATTTTGTTGATGTTTTTGTTTATGAAAATTAATTTTTTATTGAATGTGTTTTGACTTTCACAGCGCAATAAACTTTTTTACCATTAAATTTTTAAATTATTTTTTAAAAAATATTTATTGGATACTGATTTTTATTTATTGTCTATTTTTTAAAAATATTTTAATTGATTTAGTTATTGGATTCTCGTTTTATGTTGAATCGTTATTATGTTTTTATCTAATACTTGCTCTCTAACTGCAGTTTTGGATATATGCCTAGTGACTTGAATTCGTCAAGCATTAATTTGAAGGCATAGCTTATTTCAATGTCATTAATTTCAACGTTTTCTCCGCAGACTGGACAATAAGATTTGTTTTTGTAATTGTCTTTGATTGCAATAACACCGCAACTTTCACAAACTGGCACAACAGTTCTGTCGCTGTCAAACCTTTCCTTGAGCAATAAAGATGCGCCGTGGGCAACAAAAGTGTCCTTTTCCATCTCTCCCAACCTTAAGCCGCCTTCTTTTGCCCTGCCTTCTGTCGGCTGTCTTGTTAAAAGCTGGATTGGGCCGCGAGCTCTCGAGTGTATTTTGTTTGCAACCATATGCTTTAATTTCAGATAATACATATTGCCTATGAATATTTTGGCATGATACTGCTCTCCTGTTTGCCCGTTGTACAATGTTTCTATGCCGCTTTCTTGAAACCCAAGTGAAAGCAATTCTTTTCTCAATCTTTCTTCAGGCTCTGCGTCAAAAGTTGTTCCATTGATGTAGCGTCCGGCAAGAGCGCCTACTTTGCCTGCAACCATCTCAATTAAATGGGCAATAGTCATTCTTGACGGAATCCCATGCGGCGAGAATATCAAATCCGGCACAATCCCATTTGCTGAAAACGGCATATCGCTTTGCGGCACAATCAAACCAACAATCCCTTTTTGGCCATGCCTGCTTGTGAATTTATCACCAATTTCAGGCACTCTTTCATCCCTTACTCTGACTTGGATTAGCTTGTTGCCTTCTTCATTTTCAGTAATCAAAACAAAATCAATTACGCCTTCTTCTCCATGCTTTAAATTTATAGAGCTTTCTCGCCTTGTGCTTGATGCCAAGCTGTACTCTTCCATAGAGCTTAGAAATCTTGGTGGCGATGTCTTTCCAATCACCACATCACCTTCTTTTACCTTGGCTTCAGCATATATAATTCCATCGTCTTCTAAAAACCTATAATCCTTTTCTGTTTTGTACCCTTTTACATCTTTGTCAGGAATGCAAATTTCATCAATTAAACCACCGGCATATCTTAGCTCTTCTGCAATGCTTGGCCTGTAATATGTTGACCTTCCAAAGCCTCTTTCTATAGAGCCTTTGTTCAATATGGTCGCATCTTCCATATTGTAGCCTTTATAGCTCATTATTGCAACGACAATGTTTTGTCCTGCCGGATGCTTGTCATAAGCAGAAATATCGTGCATTATTGTATTAACTACAGGCAACTGGGAGTAGTGAAGCATATTCACATCCATGTCCATCCTGACTCCAAAATTGGAAGCGTAAAAACCAAGCGCTTGCTTTTGGTTTTTTGAGCCTGCATTAAGCCTTGTTGATTGGTTGAAGTTTCCGTATGGAACTAATGACGTGCAATAGCCTAGCATTGCCAATGGCGTTATTTCAAGATGTGTGTATTCTGATGTTAATTCGCTTTCAAAAAACGCCACCAAAGTGTTTTCTTCTTCTGCGGCATCTAAGTATTCTATAATGCCCTGCTTCACCAAGTCTGACCAGGAAATCTCATTTTTCTCTAATTGTTTGATATGTCTTTCTGTCAGCAATGGCACACCGTCCTTAACTATGATTAAAGGCCTTCTGGCTCTTCCTTTGGAGCTTTCCAATTGAATTTCATCAGCTTTTTCATTGTAATAAACATTCAGATTTTCAGTAACTATTCCTTTTCTTCGCTCTTCCCTTATCTTCTGCACAAATTCAATAGGATTATCGACATTTCCTACAAATTTGCTGTTGAGATAAACTTCCGCCATTTTATTTTCAATTCTTTATTTTTTTAATATTTGTTTTGTTATTGTGAAATTGATTTATTTTGAAATGTTTTATTTCCTCACATGACGCATTAAACTTTTTTACCATTAAATTTTTAAATTATTTTTTAAAAAATATTTATTGTCTATTTTTTAAAAATATTTTAATTGATTTAGTTATTGATTTTTTCGTTAATGAATTTTTTATTTAATGTTCATAGTTATTGATTATTTTGTGGCTTTTAA
>CAZUWB010000044.1:0-706 GCA_964623945.1 uncultured Methanosarcinales archaeon
TTTCAAAAACCTCACAATTAAAGCGACTAGAAACACAATTCCAATTGCTGTGAAAATATTATTTTTCTTTTTGTCTTTGATATAAATAAAAGTTCCAGTCAATATTAATCCTATAATCAACGAAGACCATTTCCAAAAATTGCTGATATTAATGTAAAAAATGTAGGCTTCGATTGCTGCTATAGGCAAAGCAAATTTAAGAATTAATTCCCAGTCGTATTCTTCCATTTTTAATTTGGTTATTTTTTAAATTTTTTATTTTAATATAGTTTTATTGAATTTTTTAGTTAAGTTTCTTTTTTACCCTATTAGTGTTCCCCTAAATTTTTCCCCATTCAATAAATTTTCAAAATTATTTAAATCTTTGCCAATAATGCTTACTTTCATCTTTAATTTTTGGGCTTCTTTTGCAGCAACCGGGTCAAAAGGCGCATTTAAGCCAGCTTTCCATTTTTTAGTTATTAATTTGTTGAAATTTGCCCAGCTCATTCTTTCAATTTTCTTAGCATTTCTATATTTTCTTGGGTCTTTGTCATAGACATAATTTATATTGCTCATATTAATTATCTCTTTAACACCAAGATTTTTAGCCATCAATACAGCATCATAATCTGTGCTCCATCCCGGAAGCCAGCCTGCCGCTATTATTATTTTTTTAAAACTAATTTTTTTGTTTGGATTAGATACTATGAAATCATCCGCATTG
>CAZUWB010000044.1:716-7162 GCA_964623945.1 uncultured Methanosarcinales archaeon
ACCAAATGCGCATTTATTTTAGTTGCATGTATACCAAGCCAGTCAAGCTCCTCATTATTCAATTTGGATGATTTAGAAGCAATTTCCTGAAAAGTTCTGGCAAGTTTTCCGCCGCCGCAAATTATAATGAATTTGTATTTTTTTTTAATGTATTTTTCAATGACTTTTTTAAATTTGTTTAAAAAATTAAAATCAAAATTATCTGGGCAAATCAAAGAGCCTCCTAAAGACAAAACAATTGTTTTTGGCATTATAAATTTTATTAAGAATAATGTATAAAAATGTTTCTAATTCAACTCCCAAGTCCAATAAAAGTGACTCCTATTATTATCAATGAAATTCCTATCCATTTAAACTTGTTCATTTTCTCTCCTAAGAACTTTACACTTAACAAACTGACCCATATATAGACTAATGCAACAAAAGGATACAAAACAGATAACTCGCCACCTTTTAAAGCTGGAATAAATAATATTGTTCCAATAGCATACAAAGCAACTCCGCCAAAAAGATGGTAGTTAGTTGACAAAGAGCTTATTTTTGACAATTTCTTTGCAGATGCTTTCTTAAGTAATATAGGTCCAAAGGCTCCTATTAGAGTTGCTAGAATTACCATTCCAATAGCCCATAATTGAGTTGTCATTTTATAAAACTCCTGGAACAGAATCTTTGCTCCCAAAACCTATTGAAATAATACCTGAAATAATTAAAATAATGCCTATCCACTTAAAAAAATTCATTGACTCACCTAAAAATTTAATTGATAGAAAACTAACCCATATATAGCTTGTTGCAATTATCGGATACAAAACAGAAACTTCGCCGCCTCTAAAAGACAAAATCATCAATATGCCACCTACAGCATATAGAACAATTCCAGCAATTAGATAGTAATTTGTCAATATTCCTATAATATCAAAAGTTAAAGTTGCAGAGCCAAATTTGTACAACAGCTGAGCTGAAGAAGTTATAAACGTAGTAAATAAGACTAATAATACCGCCCATAATTTTGTTGCCATTTGAGTTTTTGAAAAGTAGTTATATTTATATTTTTAGATTTTTATATTTTTAATGAATTTTCGTTTATTGGGATTTTATGTTGTATTTATTTTAACATTATCTCAACAAAGGCAGAGTAAGCTGGTCTTGTTACAAACACGCCAATCGTAACTCCAATTATTGTTGTTATTGCAAATCCTTTTAATAAGCCTGCTCCTGCAAATATCAATGGAATCATGGCAACAACAACAGTTGCATACGCAAGCATTATTATTATGAATGCCCTCTTTACCTTCTCTTTCCAATTGTAAACAGTTGCTGTTTCAGCTTTTAGAGTCTCATCAGTTATGACAATTTGATCATCAACTCCTGTGCCTATAGCAACCAAGATGCCTGCAATTGCAGCCAAGTCAATATTCCATCCAATAAATGCAGCAACTCCCAATAATATTATCACTTCAGAAAGCATTGTAATTAAAATTGGTATTGCAATGAGCAATTTTCTGTATCTTATTCCAATAACAATTGCAACTGATAATATCGCAAGCAAAGACATGAAAATTGCGTTCTTGACAAATTCTTCGCCTAAAACTGGGCTTATTGCATCTGTTTTTACAATATTGAGCTTAACAGGCAATGAACCTGTTATAAGAATTGTTTGCAGTCTTTTCATATTCTGAAGCGAATTGAATATTGCTTCTTGATTGTTAGCACCAACTCCAGAGCCTGAGATTGCTATTTGAGTAACAGCTTGCCCCTTTAAATCAGCCCCTATGTTTAATTCATCAACCTTTTTATCATCCAAATAAAGCTCTAAAGGCTCGCTTAGATAATCACTTCTTCCAGAAACTGAGTCGTAAATAACAACTAAATCTTTTGTTGCATCAGCTTGTCTTTGGGCAGCTTCCTGGCTTAGGGTAATGGAAAATCTAAATCTGCAAAACCATTGTGAACCAGATGGTGAGCAACCTGCACTTGGGTCAATGCCAGCTTCGTTTGCGCTTCTTGCAACATAAACAATATCTTGGCCGCCTCTGAATACAGTTTTATTTCCAATTCTTGCTTCAAATTTGCCTTGTTTTGCAAGCAAATCCTTTATTTCTTCTTCAGTTGCGCCTGCAATTTCAACAACAATGTATTGGTTGCCAACCAAGTCATTTGCATCCCTTATTACAATATCGCTTAATCCATAAACATTAAGCCTTTCTTTCATATTGTCTATTAACACGCTTAATCTGTCTTGCTCTAATTTTTCTTCCGGCTGCAAAAGAACTCGAGTGCCTCCTTGCAAATCAAGGCCTTTTCTTATGTTAGTTTGAGGAGCTTCATAAATTCTTAATCCTAAATCTTCAGTTCCTAAACTTACTTGCTTTGTCTTTGGAACAGTTATAGTTTTTGTTATTGTCTCATTTATTATTTGGTTTGTGCCATTAATTGTTTCATTTCTTTGTATTGTTTCAGTTATTGTTTTTTCTTCTGTTTCATTTAGATTTATAGTTTCAAACTTTTCTCTTGTTGTAAGTTTATAAATGCCTTTTGTAGTTTTTATTTGGATTGTTCTATTAGGAACTATAGTTGATATATAGCTATAGTAATCTTTAACATCATTAATTGGATTGTTATTTATTGAGATAATTCTTTCTCTTGCAACAGGCTGTACATTTGGTTTTGGCTGTGGAATTCCTGCAATGCTTGCAGAACTATTTGTGATTATGCTTCTTATAGCAACTCCTTCGCTTATAGTTGGACGTATTGTTATTAATGAAAATAAAATAAAAATGGCTAATAAGATTACTCTCCAATTTGTTATTAACTTTTTAATTTTGTAATTCATATCATGATTCCTTTTTTAGCTTTTCTTTCAACATAAATTCTTAGCAAGCCAACATTTTGTATCCATGTGTTGAAAATGTCAGCAATCAAACCAATTAGCAGAATAAGCATAATTTGCCTTATAACTTCTGATTGAGTAACGAAAATAGCCACAGTTACTGCAACTATTGCTGTTATTGTCTCTGTCATGCCTGTTTTAATTGAGCTGATTATTCTATCCATTACAGTTCCCTCTTTTCTTTTTAATACGCGAACTGTTAGCAAAATATCGGTATCGACAGAATAACCGATTACCATTAGAAATGCTGCAATTCCTGCAGTTCCTACTCTTACGCCCATGAGGTTTATTACTGCCAACGCAACTGCCATATCAGAAAATGCAGCAAGTATTACTGCAGTGCTTGGTATGAATGTTCTGAAATAAATAAAAACAACCAAGCCCATAAATAAAAATGCAACAGCTAATGCAATCAAAGACTCTTTAAAGAAGCTAGCGCCTAAAGATGAGCCGATAATCTCAATGCCATAATCCACTTTGCCTAAATCAATTTTTAATGAAGCCTCTATAGAATTTAATAAATTACTAACTTGGATTTTATCATTTCCATCAATGTCTGCCTCAACTATTATGCCAACAACACTGCCTGAGCTTCTTAAAGACCTTACAGCAATGTCTGTATTACGTGGAAATTGAGAGGAAATCTGGTTTTCAACTTGTTTTATATCTGCATTTCCACTAAATGGGATTGTTACAGTTACGCCGCCTTTTAATGAAACATCTTTTTTTATGAAATCACCTGTCTTGTAAACTTGATAACCAATTTGTGCTAAAGCAAGAAGCAACATTACAAATGGAATAATTAATAATAATTTGTACTTCTTGTCGTAAATTTCAAACAATACGTTTTTTATAGATTTTTTTTGTTCTTTATTTTGTTGTTCCATAAAATTAACCCACCATAAAGATAGTCTGTAGAAAAGAGAATTATTAATAAAGGTTGCGGAAAAGATTTGATAAATTAATCATTTGAATCTTTACAGTATTTTTCATAAAATTGTAGTATTTCATTTGCTTTTTTTGAATTTAAATAATAATGAATTTCGCCGGTTTTGTTTACTGATATTAACCATTCATCTTTTATTAATTCCTTTAAAGTATCTCTCACTATTTTATCTCCCTTTAAATGTTTTGGCAATCCTTTTAGTATATTTTCTGTGTGCGAACCACCCCATTTTTGCCATCTTACAAGTTTTCTTATTATGCGTGCTTTTATTTCAATTTTTGATAACATAGATAATTTATAGATTGTTAGTATTTATAATTAGTGTTATATTCAGACATATATTTTGTGATATATAAAATGATACAATATTGTCTCAAAATAGAAAGATTTATAAACTTTCGTTTTAAATTATATAATTAATGCCAAAAAGTTCATTATTTATTGAATTGTTTGGTGACTCACCAACAATAAGGGTATTGGACTTCCTTTTAACAGAGCGTGAGTTAGATTTTTCTATATCAGATATGGCAAGAAATGCTGGAATTGGAAGAGCAACATTATACAGAATTTGGGAGGAATTAATTAAAAATGGGATTATAATACCCACAAGAGTTATAGGAAAGTCTAAACTATATAAATTAAATATTAAAAATCCAAAAATTAAGAAGATAATTGAGATAGATGATATGTTAATTCTTGAAGAATTAAGAGACAAATCAGAAAAACAAAGACAAAAAATTAAAGTTACTATATAATTATTTCCCACAAGCCTTAACAAAACCATAAAATAATGGAGAAGGATTTCCAAGTCTTGATTTAAATTCCGGATGGCTTTGTGTTCCAACAAAGAAAGGATGTTTCTCCAGATCGATATATTCCATTAATTTTGTATTATCTGCCCTCATATAATATCCTGAAAATACCATTCCATTCTTCTCAATTAAATCAACATATTTTGGATTGACTTCATAACGATGCCTGTGCCTTTCCAAAACAACTTTTTTGCCTTTTTCAAGAAGCCCAATTCTAAATGCGTGTGATTTGTCTTTTATCAAATTATTTAATTTTTTTGTATCCTCATTTAGCCTTTTTGTTTCTTCGTATAGCTTCAGGACTTGGCTTTTACCTTTCATTACTGCAGCATAAACTCCTAATCTCATAGTACCTCCGTACATGCTTTTTTCAAGAATTTCCCTTTGAGCAGGCTGAACATCAATTACAGGAGCTTTTGTTTTAGGATTAACTTCTGTGGTGTGCGCATCTTTCAAATTGCAGACATTCCTTGCAAATTCAATAACCGCCAATTGCAGTCCATAACACAATCCTAAATAAGGGATTTTATTGACTCTTGCATAATTTACCGCATTTATTTTTCCTTCAACTCCAGAAGCGCCAAAGCCTCCTGGAACAATAATCCCATCATAATTTTTTAACTCTGTCAATGCTTTCTTGTTATCTTCAAACATTTTTGAGTCCAGCCAATTAATCTCAACTCCAATGTTTAAGGAAGCGCCTGCATGCATCAAGGCTTGGTTTATTGAAATATAAGAATCAGCCAAATTGTAGTCGCCAATGTCAATATACTTGCCAACAATCGCAACTTTAATATTTTTCTTTGGATTCAAAATATTATCAACAAGCTTTTTCCATTCAGTCCAATTTGGAGATTTCTTTGGTTTCATATCAAATTCCTTTAACAGCTTCTCTCCTAATTTTTCTTTTTCCAAATCCAAAGGAATTTGGTAAACTGTTTCTATATCCGGCTCAGATATTACATGCTCAGAAACAATGTTTGCATATGTTTCAATTTTCTTTTTTCTTATAACATCTAAAGGTTTTTTTGCCCTGCAAATTATGAAGTCTGGAAATATGCCAGACTCGCTAAGCAGCCTTATTGCTTGCTGTGTTGGCTTTGTCTTCATTTCTTCTATATGGCTTGGGATTGGCAAATAAGTGACAAGAACATAACTTAGATTTTGCTTGCCAACATCTCTTTCCAGGCTTTTTAACGCAAATAAAAATGGAATATTTTCATAGTCTCCAATTGTGCCGCCTACTTCAATTAAAACAAAATCAAAGTCATTGCTTGCTTCCTTAATTCTTTTTTTTATTTCATCAGGAATATGGGGAATAAACTGAACAGTTTGCCCAAGATACTCTCCTTGCCTTTCCCTATCAATAACTGTTTTGTATATTTGGCCTGTTGTAATATTATTTCTCTTTGGAATATCCTGATTTAGAAATCTTTCATAAGTTCCAAGGTCCTGGTCAATCTCGCCACCATCATCTGTGACCCAAACTTCCCCATGCTCTGTTGGTCTTAGAGTTCCTGCATCATAGTTAAGGTAAGGATCTATTTTAATAGCCGTTACGTTGTAGCCATATTCTTGAAGTATTTTGCCGATGGAAGCTGTTGTTACGCCTTTACCAACACCGCTCATTACTCCTCCAGCTACAACAATGTATTTAGGCATTTTGTAGATCACCTTTTAAAGAGAAATTCGTAATACTTAATTGATTTAAAAATTCAATCCGTTGCACTAAAAAATGCTTCGCATTTTTGGTGTCCCAAAAATCTTTGATTTTTGCGGACTTCGCAACAATAGATTG
>CAZUWB010000045.1:0-7094 GCA_964623945.1 uncultured Methanosarcinales archaeon
TAATTGACACAGAGCTTGGAAAAGCAAGAATAACATCAAGGCCTGGACAAGATGGTGTTGTTAACGCTGTGCTGATTTCTTAAATGTTGTTACTTAATAATGGTAAAAAATAGAAAGATTTATAAATAGGTGTTTTTTAATTTAGAATATGGCAAGCGAAAAATCACTGGATGATTTACTAATTGAATTAAACGAAACACTAAAACCAAGGCCACTTTTAGTTAAAATTGAAGTTTATCCAATTGTAAATGAGTATAGCATACTGGTCCGTGGTGTGGAGACAAAAACGGGAAGACTTATTGGAAAAGATATCACACCAGAATCTGCTTTAAATTATATCAAAGAAAGGATTCCTCAAAATTATATGAGCACTAGCGTTACTGAAGGAAAAGGCGGTACTAAGTATATTAATTTAGTCCCAAAGCCACAAAGTTAATAACTCATATGATTAACATGACACAAACTATGAATATAAGTGCAAGTTTAGAAGATAGACTAAATAATTTAGGCGATGATACAAGACAAAGATTTATTGAAGAGCTTTTAAAGCCCAAAATTCTACCGAGAGAGATTATTCAACATGTAAGATATAAGTATAAGGATGATTTAGCACCGTATATTGTACAAAGGTTAGTTAAAGATGGTGTAAACTTTGATAATGTAGATGGAGAATATGCATTTCAGAAAAATCTCTACGAGTCAATAAACAAAGAGCCTATGAAACGTTCTTATTGGGGACAATTTAATGCAAATGTCCCAAAAGAGATTATACAGGAATTGCCGCCATGGGTTGCTTTCTATTTTTATGCTGGAGTTTGGACTAAGAAATCGACACGTAAGCCTCATATAAAATTTTTTGCAAGAAATTTAAGAAATCAAACTATCTACAAAATTGTTTATGATTGCGTAATGGAAGGACTTAACACAATAAAAAATGTTCATAATAGAGGCTACATAAGTGGTGATTATAAATATAAAATGAGAACAGCACCTCACCAAAAAGAAGTGGAAGATATTATGCAAAATCCAATAGATAAAAGCTACGCTCAACCTAGACTACCAATTCCAGTAGAAATAGTAAACTAAAAAAATAAAAATATTGCTTAATTTTCTTTATTATCATTGACTTTTTAATAGAAAAATGAATAAAATAAAACAGATCTATGGTGTATTGCTAAAATCTTTTGGAGAACAGCATTGGTGGCCTGTAACTAAAGAAGGGGAAAATACTCCAAAGTATCATAAATCAATTAATCTGACTGAAAAGCAGCAATTAGAGATTTGTTTTGGCGCTATTCTTACCCAGAACACAAGCTGGAAGAATGTGGAAAAGGCAATAGTAAATTTAAACAAGCATAATTTAAATGACATTAATAAAATAATAAAAATTGAAGACAAGAAATTAGCTCAAATAATAAAATCGTCTGGCTACCATAATCAAAAAGCAAAAAAGCTGAAGAATTTCTGCAATTTTTTATTTAATAAGTATAATGGTGATTTAAGAAAATTTTTTGTCAACGACATTGAAAAATTAAGAAAGGAACTTTTATCTATCAATGGGATTGGTCCAGAAACTGCAGACTCAATGATTTTATATTCTGCCAAAAAGCCGATATTTGTAGTAGACGCTTACACAAAAAGAATACTTAATAGAATAGGTTATAAAGAAAAAACATATGAAGAACTCCAAAAATTATTTATGAAAAATCTTCCGAATAGCGAAAAGTTATTTAATGAGTATCATGCATTATTAGTAGAATTGGGAAAAAACATATGCAAAAAAACTCCTTTATGCGAGAGATGCCCAATAAATGGGTATTGTGACTATTATAAAAACAAATAGAAATGGCATTAATAACAATCGCTGGTGCAATAGTACTTTACATAATTCTGATATTTTTACTATACAAATTCATCGAAAAGTTCTTTAAAATAGTATTTTTTATTATAACTGCTTTATTTGTTATTGGCTTGCTGTATATGATTTCAAAAGGCATCTGATACAAATGTTTAAATATTTGTTCAAATAAAGATAGGCAAAGAGGTGGATAGATGGCTTTTTTCAGTAAGTTGGCATTCTGGAAGAAAAAAGACGACTTGGATGACCTAGGAAAAGACTTGGGTCTTGATAAGGATTTAGGATTAGACATGGGTGCAGGCCCTTCTCCGGACTTGGGAATGGGTATTGAGCAATCGCCTCAAATGCAGCAGCCATATCAAAGGTATCCTTCTTTCCAGCCTCAGCAAAGCTTTCAAGCACAGCCTTCATTTCAGCAGCCTTCTTATTCTGGAGATAACTACATTGCTTCAAAAAATCTAGAAGTCATCTCAAGCAAATTAGACGCTTTAAGAGCATCTTTAGAGAGCATAAATCAAAGACTTGCAAACATAGAAGCAATTGCGCGAGGCGAGCAGGAAGATACGAGAAGAAAGAGATATTATTGACAAGGTTTTTATATATCAATTGCAAATTTCTTTCAATGAATAAAAAAAACATTTTTATTTTTTCTACAACACTATTAGTTGTGATTTTAGACCAATTAACAAAATTTATAGTTAAAAAGAACTTTGAATTAAATGAATCAATTCCATTAATAAAAAATATTTTGCATTTAACTTACATAACCAATACGGGCTCTGCGTTTGGCTTGTTTAAAGGATTTAATATTTTTTTAATATTATTTTCAGTAGTTGTAATAATTGTTATTTTTTATTATCTAAAACAAAAAAAATTAAATCAAAAATTGTTGCAGTTCTCTATTGGCTTATTGCTTGGCGGAACTATTGGAAATTTAATAGACAGGATTTTTTATGGATTTGTAGTTGATTTCATTGACTTCAGGATTTGGCCGGTTTTTAACATTGCAGACAGCGCTGTGACAATAAGCATAATTTTATTAATTATTTTGTTATGGAACAACGACAAAGTTCGTTGACACTATCGAAAATGCAAAGCATTTTCGGGAGTTCCAAAAACCAAAGGTTTTTGATACCTTGTGGGACATAAAGTACCACGAATTAACCAACGCACCTGTCAGCTTCGAAACCTTGAGATTTGGCTTCTTGCTCAGAATTAAACCATATCTGGTTTGATTTGTCTATTCTCTTTGCCCAGTCGCATTTTGGGCTATGGAATTTGTTGGCTTTCTTGCTTGCGACGAATTTGCCTGGAGTAAATAATTTAGCTAAATGGGCTTCTTTCTTTTGCTCTTCCTTAAGCTCGTCTTTAATTTCTTTTTTAAGCTCTTGCTTAATCTCTGATTTTGTTTCTTCTTTTGGCTCCATTTTATCTATGTAAGGGTAATATTCCTTAACTTTCTCGCTTTCTCCTATTTCACTTCCATAATATTCCTGAGAGCTTTCTCTCATGTTCAGCAAAGCAATTACTAACCCAACAACAGAAAGAAATGTTGCTACTGTATGCGCAGTTCCAAAAGTGCCTGTAAATACAAAAATGAAAAATATGTTTAGCAGTAAAAGAACTAAGGTTGCTCCAAGCACTGTCCAACCCCACTTCTTATTGTTGTATACAACCAACATGGAAAAGACGAGAAGAAACATAAAAATCAGCAATATTCCAAGCTCAAATACAAATGCAATTCCCTGCAATTCAAAAACAATCAGGATAAATGCTATAACTGAAAATAGAAGAATAAAGTTCATTGCCAAGAAGCTTATGCTTGATTTCTCCATTACAGCACAGTTTTCAATATATTTATTTAAATATTTCTATTCAATGGTGGTGATAAAATTAGAACTCTTCAAAACTGTCCAGTTGCTTTAAGTAGCCTTTTTTCTTCAGAAAAACAAGCTGCGTTGGAGTGTACTTGTATATTATGTCTCCTTTTTCATCGCCGCTGTATTCCCATGGCTCTACAATTACAATATCGCTTTCCCTAACCCATAATTTTCTTGTCAACCTTCCAGGTATTCTGCACACGCGAGTTTTGCCGTCGAGGCACCTTACCCTCATTCTAGAGCCTCCAAGCCTTTGCTCAATAATGCCAAATGTTTGTCTTCCCCTGGGCAAATTTATTCTAGAAATTTCCTGCTGTATTTTCTCTTGCCTTTCCTGCTCTTCTTTCTTCTTGCTCATTCAATAATTTGGATTTTGGTTGCTTTATATATCTTTCTAATCATTAAATTAAAAACCAAATTTTTATATAGTGCAGTCATTTAACAAAAAAAATGAAACAGCTGAATCTTCCAAAAGAAAGGCAATTTATAGGACCGGCTTTGCTCTGGAAAAGAATTGCTGCTTTTTTCATAGACATTACAATTTTAAATTTAGTTGTATTATTCCCATTCAGGGCTTTATTTAGAAATATCATACCAAAAGACTATTCTTTTTCAGAAGCATACAAGCTTTTGAGCAGCAGCACAAACTACACAAGCTATATAAGCTCGATTTCTTTTGTAATGTCTATTTTGATAATTTTGTATTTTTTCATGCTCGAAAAGAAAATGAATCAATCAATTGGTAAGATGTTTATGAAAGTTTATGTTGTGAGCGACAACAACATTTTGAAGAATTGGCAATTGATAATAAGAAATCTTGTTTTCCTACCAATATTTCCATTTGTTTTGTTGTGGGTATTGGATCCTTTGTTCATGTTTTTTACAAAAACTAACCAAAGGCTTACTGAGATACTAAGCAAAACAAAAGTGGTTGAGCAGTATAGTTTAGAGCAACAAGCTTAATAAAAGTTAATCGATTTCAAGTTAAAATGGCACAAGACAATAAAATATTCTTATTAAGAGTGGATGTAACATCAAACAATATACAGACATCAATGAAAACTCAGAATGTTACGCCGCAGGAAGTGATTGGCTTTTTGGAGATGGCAAAAGACCAGATACTTGACAACTTAAAGCAGGGAAGAAAAGACATATTCCAGGCTTATAAGAAAGATGATGAGCAGTAAATGAAGAAAACATTAGAGCCGCAGTTTAGGTGGGGCTATGCAATATTTGTTTTATTTTTGTTAAGCATACTCGGATTTATAGCAGTTGGGATAATGTCATTGTTTGTTGGGATTGATGTTGAATCATTAAGCGGAAATGTCGCATTGATACCGATAGATGGAATTATTTTAGGCAGCGAAGATTCTGGATATTTGTTTGAAAGCGTGACATCTTCTTTAGACACAGTTGAATTGATAGAGAAAGCTGATAAAAATCCCAACATCAAAGCAATTATATTGGAAATAAATAGCCCTGGTGGCTCAGCTGTTGCGTCTGAGGAAATAGCCAAAGCTGTAAAAAAAACAAATAAGACAACTGTTGCGTGGATAAGGGAAGTTGGGGCATCAGGGGCTTACTGGGTTGCATCTTCTGCCGACTATGTCATTGCTAACAGAGTTTCTATCACAGGCTCAATAGGTGTTATTGCATCGTATTTGGAATTCCCAGGCTTGTTGGAAAGGTATAATGTAACCTATCAAAGATTAGTTTCTGGAAACTATAAAGACATAGGAAGCCCTTACAAGGAAATGACTGATGAAGAAAGAGTGATTTTCCAGCGCAATTTAGACGAAATCAGGGATTATTTTGTTGGTGAAGTTGCTAAAAACAGGAATTTGAATAAAAAAGATGTTGACAAAATAGCAAATGGATTATTTTATCTTGGAACAGAAGCAAAAGAGCTTGGATTAGTCGATGAGCTTGGCGGCAAAGACGAAGTTATCATCTATATTGAAAGAAAAGAAAACATAAAAGCAGAGGTAGTTGAGTACAAAAAAGAAAAAACTTTGTTTGACATCTTGAGCGATGTGCTAAGCAAGCAGTCATTTTTTGTTGGCAGAGGCATTGGAAGCTCATTGTTTGACAAAAGAATTTTATCAAGTATAAGCATAAATACTTAAGTATGTACATCAAAATATTGAAAATAGTGCTTGGAGTAATTTTGATAATTATTGGAGTGATAGGGCTTTTTCTTCCCATATTGCAAGGAGTGCTAATGATTATTGCCGGATTGTTCTTGCTTGGAATAAAAACAGAAGATATTAAAAAATGGTTCAAGAATTTGAAGTTCAATAATAAATAAATTTAAATAATAGTTTATATAAAATTAACTAAAAAGAGGCTATTAAATGGAATCCAACAAGACAGATATATTTGAGGTTGTTCTTTTGGTAATAGGGATAGGCGCTGCTGTTCTCGGGTTTAGGCTGATAAATGAAGTATACAAAGCTGAGAACAACCAATTAAGCTGGCTTATGATAATTGCTATTTTCAGCTGGCTCACTTTGCTGGTTTTATTCATTTTGCTCAGCTTAATGGTTGATGTGTCAAAGAAAGAGCTTAACGAGATTAAGACAATGATTTACCTGCTTTATGATAAGAAGAAAAAGAAATAATCAGTTTGCAGTTATTGCAAGCAACTCCATCTTTTCTATGTCGCTTAAGTCCACCAATGGCTTTGGGAATTTTCCATAATCGTCAAGTATTCTGTTGCAGGCTGTGTTGACCCAGCATTGTATAAATGGGAAGTTTTCAACTTGATTAAAATCTAGAGTATCAGAGACAAAAATATAGCAGTTCTTATCTTTTAATTGTTTTTTCAATTCAACTGCCTTTCTGAAATTATTTTGGCCTGGCTTTAAAGAAACTAAAATTCCTATTTCTGTCGCTTCCAGAAATTTTAAGTAAGCAATTTTTCTTTTCTTGTTGTATCTTTCAACTTCTTTCCTGTCTATTTTTGTAAGCACAGCACTTATTGGATCGTAACAAAAAACTTCTTTATCGATATTCAAGGCAATGCCCAAAGGATGAAATACTCCAGTTCCAATATAAAGGAATGCATCAACTTTGTCTTTTACTTTTTCTGCACTGCCAATATCGCAGCCAAGCAATTGTCCTTCATATTTCTGCCTTATTTTATCAACGTAAACGCTTATTCCATTATTTTGAAGATATTGTTTTATTTCATCAATAAAATCAAGAAACTGAACTGTTGTTGCTAAGCCAATGTTCTTTGGCAATACGCTTGTGTCTAAGTTTAACAAATTAATTTTTCCTTTATATCTGCTTTCAACCATCATTATTTTCATTGTAAGCACAGCTTAATTGTTTTGTATATAAATGTTTTTGAT
>CAZUWB010000046.1:0-3801 GCA_964623945.1 uncultured Methanosarcinales archaeon
AATATTTTTGCATTAGTTTTAAATTTGAGGATGGATTGAGGAGCAGTTTTGCAACACACCTTCTTGAAGCAGGCACGGACATCAGAGTTATTCAAGAGCTTCTTGGTCATGCTGATTTGTCAACTACCCAGATATACACCAAAGTTTCGACTCAACAACTAAAGAAAGTAAAAAGCCCTTTAGACAACTTATGATTGGTGCTTGTAAACTTTAGGCTCTGGTGCTAGCTTGTCAAAAATTTCTATTATCCAGTAATAGACTGGAAAAAATACAACAATTGCCAATAATGTATAAAGATTCATTTTTATGACGTTATAGACTATCGGCGTGAACATAAGCAGAATATAGGTGACCCATCTGATTTTACCTATGAAAAATACAATTTTTTTTGTTTTAATGCCTGCAACTATAACATAAATTCCGTATACAAAAACAGCTATTGCCGCAAAAAATTTTAGAAAAACTCCAAATGTGAATCTTATAATTCCATCAGCATAAAGCCTGTACATGTACCTTGTCCAGTCGATGCTTGCGAGTATTGCTATAGCGCCATTGCTCACAGCATTGCCGAATGATGTACCGTGCTTCTCTTGAAAAAATTCCGTGAAGAACCAGTTTATCCAAATAGGAACAATTAACCATAACATCTCAAGCTCTTTGATTGGTGCTGCGAAAATTGAAAGCCAGTGTAAAAAAAGGTTCCACAAAGCTAAGAATGTTACAGATAAAATACTTAAAAAACTGATGAATATCACCTCTATTTTAGTTTTTGATTAAGAAATATAAAAATCTATTGTAATTGAACTATATTAAATAAAACTACTTGTCGCTTAAAACTTTTAATCAAATATAAAAAGATTTAAAATCCAAATTCCTGTAAGCTCAATTGTAAAATGTTTTCTTTTGCTTGCAAAGTCTTGAATTCTGGCTCAAGCCTCAAATAAGGTTTGGAATTTATGTATCTCTTTAGTATTGGAACTCCTTTTTCTATGATTGAAGTTACATAATTGGCTGCTAAGTGCTCTGATATATTGAGCTTTTTTGCAATATCCTCGTATGTTAAGCTGCCTTTCTCTTCCTCTAAGGTGTATATAACCAAAAAAACTTCTTGCTCCCTTCTATCAAGCCTTTTAACATCAAAATTTCTTTTTGTAACAGAAATGTTCGAATTTAACTGCAGATATATTTGAATTTGATCTACTCTTTCACTTAGTTTGTCTAATTTGCTTTCAAGCTCGCACATGTGTTCATAATTTGCGCAAATCTCGTTTGTGTTTTCATTAATTGCTTGTAAATGCTCCTCAAACTCATGTCTAATTTTTGTAAATTCTGCCCTAAGACTTTTGTTCAATCGACTTAACTCTATGGATATGCCTCTAAGAAATATTTTACCGAAAATATTAATCACCCCACAATACTTTTTGTAAAAAAGGCTCGTTTAAATAGATTTCTATTTGCTATTTGCTATATTCGCTTTAAAGCTTTTGCAATATAATGCTTTTCTTTGCCTTGTTTGATAACACCTATATCTTCTAATTCTTCAATCTCTTCCAATATACGATAAAATGAGCTTTTGGAGCAAAAATTCTGCTCGTCAACAACCATTTCCTTAAGCTGCAATGCTGACACCCTCTCATATTTTTTAATATAGGAGATTATTACACTTTTAACATATTCTTTTGAATTCCTTGTAAGCCTTTTGATTATTTTTTCTTTTATTGATGCTTTCTTTTGCTCTAGCATATCAATCCTTCTTTCAATAGTATTTACGTATGAATGTAACTCTTTTGATATTGGCTGTGGTGTGTATTTTTCAAATTGTAGTCGCATTTTTGCTAAGTCATCTACTTTCTCATTCAATTCCCTTATCTTTGCTAAGATACTATCAAAAGAATAATAACTGTCGATAATTTGTCTTATCTCGTCCCTTGTTTTTGGAATGTATGAAATCTCCATTCGAAGTTGCTTAATAGTCTGCTCTTGTTCCACATTCTTTCTGTAGAAGTAATTCAGCCACTGAAAAATATTAGCCGTGTCCCTTTTTACATTCGCAAATGACTTTTTAAGAACTTCGTTCATTTGCTTCAGTTTTTTTTCTGTCTCTGTGTCTCTTTTCCAGAACATACATATACAATACAGTCCCAATTATTTAAACCTTTTCATTTTTGGGAATAAAATGAGACTAAAGTAGGACTATATAGGGAATAATTTACTCATTAAAATTAAAAATTTGAGACTATAATGAGACAGTCTTGGGAATATTCTGGGACTCTAATGGGAATAAAAAAATAAAATAAATCTCAATGAAAAATATTTTTAGATTTTTGTATAAAAATTATATTTTTTATTGTACTTAAAAAAATGGGATATTTTTAGCAAGTTAAATAAAAACTAGGTAAATACTCATTTTTACTCGGTACAAGTGTGGATTAATAAAAAGAAGGGTGTAAATGAATAAAAATGCAGTAAATTTATTTTCCATATTGAAAAATATGAATAATAAAACTTTACTCGTGGAAAGTGAGAGTTTAAAATGAAGGATTTTATGACAAAATCAAGGCTTGCAATCATTTTATCGGGCTTGGAAGGCTTTCAAGGGCCAAAAGTGAGGCAGGAGCAGTATTTAATGGACAGTGAGATAGGCGCTTCTGTACTATGGAACACTTATCTTTTAAAAGATATTGAAGGAAAAGTGATAGCCGATCTTGGTTGTGGCACAGGAATTCTAGGTATTGGGGCACTGCTTTTAGGTGCAAAAAGCGTATTTTTTGTGGATTCTGACAAGAAAGCTTTGGAAACAGCTGAAAATAACTTTTCAAAGGTGAAAAGTGAGAATTATAATGTAGGAAATGCTGAGTTTGTCTGTCAAGATATTGGTAAGCTCGAAGTAATAGCAGACATAGTACTTCAAAATCCGCCTTTTGGAACTAAGGTTAAGCATAATGACGTTTATTTCTTAGAAAATGCTATGAAAATAGCCCCTATCATGTACTCGTTCCATAAAAGTGAGACTAAGGGCTTTTTGCAACGTTTTTGCATTGAAAAAAATGCAAAAATTACTCATATTTGGGACTTCAAATTTCCATTAAAAGCTACTTTTAAATTTCATCGACGACAAATCCATAGAATCAATGTCAGTTGCTTAAGGATTGAAGTTTAGAAGAATTATCGTCGATAAAAAAGTAAAAGAATTTTAAGTAAGTAACAAAAGGTTTTTAAATAAGGTTGATGTTCCACTTGTTATTGAAATGGAAATAAGAATTCTCGACGATAAAAAGAATAAGCTGTTGATAGAAGTAAAAGGTGTTGACCATACTTTGTGTAACATACTACAAACGGAGCTTTGGAACGATAAGCATGTTAAAACTGCAACATACAGCATCAGGCATCCTCAAATAAGCGTGCCTCAAATGGTAGTTGAAACTGATGGTGAAGAGAGCCCAAAAAATGCCTTGATAAATGCTGTTCAGCGCTTGCAAAAGACTAACTCAAAATTCAAGAAAGAGTTTGTAAAAGAGATAAGATAAGCTTATTCTGATGTTTGTAAAAGAGATAAGATAAGCTTATTCTGATTTTAGAAAAAAGTTCATCTAATACATATTTTATATAGGAAAATAATTCAAAAAATCTATCAAAAAACTTATAAAGTCATAGTGCCTAACGGTTAGGTATGGCATTCTTCAGAATTAAGAAAATCAAAGGTAAAGAATATGCTTATATTGTTGAGAATGAGTGGAAGACAACTGCAAAATCAGTTGAGTTGAACGCGAGCTCGCGTTCTCGCGAGCATCTTACTTTGCG
>CAZUWB010000046.1:3901-7081 GCA_964623945.1 uncultured Methanosarcinales archaeon
AAGCCCCGAGGTAGCAGACAGAAAGTCAAAGCTTATCTTGGCAGAGTTTATAGATTTGAGCTAATGAATAATGTTGATTTGGCACAATTTCTAAAAACAACAAGCGTTGAAGACTACATTAATAATAATTCAAAAAACAAAATAATTAATGACTTAATTGAGTGGGAGCTTTTTAAGCATGGTATAAACAAACAAGAATTCTCATTGGATTTAAACAATATGAAAATCCAAAAGAATAAGAAAAATATAGCCATATTTATCAATGAAGGATTTATGTGCAATGTTACTTTGAAAAACTTACTTGAGTTTAAGCCTGAAGGAGATGAAGAAACTGATGGTTATAGATTTGCAAGAGTTTTTGTTGAAGCTGGTGTAAAGGTTCCACAAGAAGTTTTTATTGATTTATTTGGAAAGTTATATAAGGCAAAATAATAATTTTTGAAATATGGTAAAACTTATTGGTATGTTGCTAATTTCAATAAGCTTGCTTTCATTGGTTGCAGGTGCTTGGATTAACTTAAAGTATAGTACCACTACTCAAATAACTGGAAACGTTATATCAAATATATTAACACAAGCACCAGTTTCTGCAGATTTTTTTAGCTATTTGGCAGCAGTTGCTTTTTCATTTTCAATTATAAGTTTCATAATGGGTATTGTTTTTTTGTTTAGGTTGTGATACAAATCTATATAAACAACTAAAAATTTCGTTTTCTATGGTTTCTAAAGTTCCTAGGCATATAGCAATAATTCTCGATGGAAATAGAAGGTATGCGAAGAAAATTGGTTTGCAACCATGGAAAGGTCATGAATTTGGCATCAAAAAGCTTGAACAATTACTAGAGTGGTGTAGAGAACTCGGGATAAAAGAGCTGACTCTTTACTCGTTCTCAACTGAAAACTTCAGAAGAACAAAAACAGAGAAAGACTTCTTGTTTGACATATTTAAGCGGGAATTCGACAATATGAAATACAGAAAAGATATTTTCAAAAATAATGTAAGGATTAACGTTATTGGAAGGCTTAATATGTTCCCAAAAAATATAGGAAAAGCGATGTCAGGTATAATGGAGAAGACAAAGAATCATAAGAATTTTACAGTAAACTTTGCCATGGCTTATGGTGGAAGACAAGAGATAGTAGATGCTGTTAAGAAAATAGCAACATTAGCAAAAAACAACAAAATAAATCCAAATAATATAAATGAAAAAACAATAACCAAGCATCTTTACCTTAAAAATGAGCCAGACTTGGTGATAAGACCTGGTGGCGAAGTCAGAACATCTAATTTCCTGACTTGGCAGAGCGTCTATAGCGAGTTTATTTTCATAGACAAGTTATGGCCTGAATTTACAAAAGAAGATTTAAAGAAGTGCATAGAAGAATTTAACAAAAGAGTAAGAAGGTTCGGCAAATAAAAAGTTATAAATATTTGTACTAAAAGAAAGATTAATAATAATTATAAATTAAAAATAGAAAGGTGTTTTGATTGAATCCTTATGAAAAATTCAACGAAGAATTAAAGGTTGCTGCTGAAGCTTTTAAGAAAATTGACAAAAAAGAAGTTATAAGGGTAATAAGCCACTTAGATGCAGATGGAATAAGTGCCTGTGCTATTATGATAAAACTTCTCAATAATGACAACAGGAAATACTCAATATCAATAGTTCAGCAGTTAAATAAGAGTGTACTAAGCCAGTTGGCAGCAGAGCCATATAATTGCTTTATTTTTACAGACATTGGCTCTGGTGTATTAAGTGATATTAAAAAACTGCTTAAAGATAAGAAAGTGTTTATTTTGGACCATCATAGTATTGAAGAGGCTAATGACTTTAAAGATTTAGTATTTGTTAATCCACATATTTATGGCATTGATGGTGGCAAAGAAATAAGTGGAGCAGGAGTTGTTTTCAAGTTTGCTTGCACTGTTGACAAGAGCATGGAGGAACTGGCACATATAGCGATTGTTGGTGCGATAGGTGACTTGCAAGAGCAAAATGGTTTTTTGCGATTAAATGAAGAAATTTTGCAAATTGCAATTGCAAAGAATAAGATTAAGGTGGTTAAAGGCTTAAGGATTTTTGGTTCACAAACAAAACCAATACACAAGGCTCTTGAATACTGCACAGATCCTTACATACCAGGAGTAAGCGGAAGCGAAAGCGGCGCTATTCAATTTCTTTACCAAATCGGCATTGAGCCGAAAAATAGCTCTGGATGGAAGAAGATTGTTAATCTAGATGAAGAAGATATGAAAAAATTAGTTACTGGCATTATAATGAAAAGGCTGAACGAGGCTAAACCAGAGGATGTGCTTGGAAATATCTACATTTTAACTAATGAGGTGGAAGAAAGCCCAACAAGAGACGCAAAGGAATTTGCAACACTGCTTAATGCTTGCGGAAGGCTTGGCAGAGCATCTTTGGGCATAGGAGCATGTTTAGGGGACAAGAAGATAAAGCAGCAAGCAATAAGAAGCTTGGGTGATTACAAAAAAGAAATTGTTAATGCTTTGAACTGGTACAACGAAAATAAATTTACAGATGATATCTATTGGGGAGCTGGATTTGTAATTATAAATGCTAAAGCCAATGTAATGTCAACAATGATTGGAACGCTTGCTTCTATACTGTCAAAATCAAACCTTATGACTAACAATACCTTTATTTTGTCAATGGCGCAATCTCTTGATGGCAATACAAAAGTTTCCTTGAGAACAACAAATAATCTCAATGGCACACTTGATTTGAAAAAGATTATTGAAGAAATAATTAATGGCATCGGCGATTCTGAATCAGGCGGACATCAAAATGCGGCAGGAGCGGTAATACCAACAGATAAAGAAGAAATGTTTATAGAAACTGCAAAAGAAGTTCTTGGAAAGTATGCGATTGAAGAGAAAGTTAGTTGATTATAATATCATCCTTATACCATCAATCTTGTCTGCTACTTCTGCGCCTGTTTTTGTCAATGTAAGAAGTTTTAACCTGCCTTGTTTTTCAAAATTAATCAAGCCTGCTTTTTGCATCTCCTGCAATATCTTCACAACATGAGAATAAGTGCAATCTACTTGTTTGGCAACTGAAGAAGCATAGATTTCGCCTTTAGCATTTTTTAGCTCAACTAGCATCATGGCTGGTTTTTCCCTAAAAAATACGTTAAAAATCTCTTTGTTATTAA
>CAZUWB010000047.1:0-6864 GCA_964623945.1 uncultured Methanosarcinales archaeon
TAGAATCAACAGCGCACACTTTCGGAGCTGGAATTATTGACGACAAAGGCAGAGTTTATGCTAATATTACAGACGCATATAACACAGTAAAAGGTGGCATTCATCCAAGCGAAGCAAAACTGCATCACGAAAAAGTAAAGGATAAAGTTGTTGAAGATGCATTAAAAAATGCAAAATTGAATTTAAAAGATATTGACTTGATTTCTTTTTCTCAAGGTCCTGGAATTGCGCCATGCTTGTTGATTGGAATGAGAAAAGCAAAAGAATTGTCAAAAAAAAATAATGTTTCATTAATAGGTGTAAATCATTGCATTGCCCATCTTGAAATTGGAAAATTAATGACAAAAGCAAAAGAGCCAGTTTTGTTGTATGTGAGCGGAGCAAACACGCAAGTTATTGCATACGAAGCAGGAAAATATCGTGTTTTTGGAGAAACTCTTGACCAAGGTGTTGGCAATTTTATTGATTCTTTTGCAAGATATATTGGCTTGGGGTTTCCAGGCGGACCTAAAATTGAAAAATTAGCATTGAATGGAAAAAATTATGTTGAGCTGCCTTATGTAGTTAAAGGAATGGATGTTTCATTCTCGGGAATTCTGACAAATTTAAAGCATAAATACAACTCAAAAAAATATTCTGTTGAAGACTTGGCTTTTTCATTGCAGGAAACTGTTTTTGCAATGCTTGTTGAAGTTTCAGAAAGGGCAATGGCTCATTGCAATAAAAATGAATTAGTTTTAGGCGGTGGAGTTGCTTGTAACAAAAGGTTAAGAGAAATGTGCAGAATTATGTGCGAGGAAAGAAATGCAAAATTTTTCGTTCCTCCAAATGAAGTTTTAACAGACAACGGATTAATGATAGCATGGCTTGGAATATTGCAAAAAAATAAAATAGAAAAAAATATTGACATTAAACCTTATGAAAGGACTGACGATATTATTGTAACGTGGAAATAAGCTTATTTTAACATAAACAGAAGATTTCCGTAATTTGCTTTTTCCTGCGGCGATAATTCTTCCAATTTTATCTTGTCTTTCCATATGTCTAATCTTCGCAAAACCATTTGATAAAAGTGAGGGGCTAATTTTATTTTTAAAAGATTTATGCAGCTTATAATCCATTCAAAGTAGCCGGCTTGAAGCAAGCCTTCGGGATTTTTGTATTTTGATTCAACATCCCTAACTAGAGTTCCAAAAGCCTTGCCGAAATTTTCAGGATCATTTTCAATGCCATAGTTTAAGTAATCATATATCTGCTGCAAACTTAATTCAGACTCAGATTTCTTAGCTTTTTTCCATGCTTCGAAAAATGCATCAAGAAACTCTTTTTTTCTATTTTCTTTTAGATAGGGAAAATCCAAATCCAAAGCCTCTTTTGCTTCATTAACGTCTTTATCCGAAATAAGTCCCATAGAGAATACTTTTCTATATTAGATATATAAAGATTTTGTTATTGTATTTATTAATCAGCAGCCACAATCTGCTTCAAAATTCTTTGCTTGCCGCTCCAATCCAATACAAATTTAAGAACATCTAGTATTGTCTCTACTGGAATAATATTCACCTTATTTATCTTATCTTTGTCAATTATAATGTCCTTTAAATTAGTTTTTGGCACAATTACATTTTTAATTCCAGCTTCAATTGCAGCTTCAACTTTTGCAGTAACTCCGCCAACAGGCAAAACCTCGCCTCTAACAGATAAGCTTCCAGTCATTGCTGTGTCCTGCTTAACAGGCAATTTCTTGAATGCAGAAATAACTGATGTTGCAACTGCTATGCTTGCTGAATCACCTTCAACACCTTCATAAGTTTGCAAGAATTGAACATAAATGTCGTATGTTTCTTTTATATCTTCTCCGAAGTATTTTTTGATGATTGCAGTTACATTTTTTATTGCTTCTTTTGCAATATCTCCCAATTTTCCTGTTGCAATAATCTCGCTTTCTTTTCCTCCGGGAGTTACTTCAGATTCAATTGGCAGAATAATTCCAGAATAAGGCGGTGTAACTCCGATAACAGCTAATCCATTTACTCTGCCGACTCTTTTTCCTGATGTGACAATAACTTCGTATTCTTTCTTCTGCTCAATATACTTGTCAGCAATCTGCTGCTCAAGGGTTCTTGCAATTTTTTTAGCTCCGATAATGTGTTTTTTCATTACAAATTTTGATTTGTCTTCCATAGCCATGTCGCCTGCTGCCCTTATTAAGCCGCCTAGCTCTCTTAATCTTAAAGTTAAATGCCCTTTCCTGTTTGCTCTTCTTCTTGCTTCCTCAACAATTGATTCAACAGCTTCCTTGCTGAAATGCGGTATTTTTTTGTCTTTTGTGACTTCCTGCGCAACAAAAACAGCGATTTTATCCCTGTTTTCCTCTGTATCAGGAATTGTTTCTTTCATGTAGATTTCATAACCATAACCAGATATTCTGCTTCTCAATGCAGGATGCATGTGTTTTATCGTTTCATAATTTCCAGCAGCAACAAGAACGAAATCGCAAGGCACAGGCTCTGTTCTCACCATTGCGCCTGCTGAACGCTCGCTTTGCCCAGTAATTGCAAATTTTCTTTCCTGCAAAGCAGACAGCAATTCCTGTTGGGTAGATGGATGCAAAGTTGCAATCTCGTCGATAAACAAAACTCCCATGTGGCTTTTGTGAATCATTCCTGAAACTACTCTGTCATGGGCTGGAGTTCCTAAACCACCACTTTGGAATGGATCATGCAATACATCTCCAAGCAAAGCTCCTGCATGAGCGCCAGTTGCATCGTTAAATGATGCTTGCTTTTTTCTGTAATTGTCTACTATGATTCTTGGTATTTTTACTTTGCCTTCAACCCTCTTACCTAGATTCAGAAAAATTACAAATGATGCCAAAAATACCATGCCACCTAAAAAGAAAGCTGCAAACATTATATCTGACTTGTAATAAGACCTAACCCACCAAGGAGCGAACATCGCAAGAAGAACCAAGATGAAAATTATAATATTTTGATTCTTGAACATTGTCATGCTCTGCAATTTTGCCTTTGCAACTAAATCCCTGCCTTGTCCAGCAGGCACTGTTCTTATCAAAGGCATGTTCTCGTCATTAGGGTTTGGAAATGCGATTATGTCTACTAACTTCTCCATTGGCAAAAGCTCTGCAAGAGCCAATCCTAACATAGATTTGCCTGTGCCTGGCTCGCCAATTAATAGAACATGACGCCTTTGCTGAGCAGCCTTCTTTATGACCTCAACTGCTTCGCCTTGGCCTATAACTTGGTCTATAATTTTCTTAGGCACTTTTATATCTGCAGTTGAGTTAAATTTTAGAGTAACCATCCCGATATTGTGTATGTTTGGTTATTTTTAAAGGTTGCTATTTAATTCAAAAATTGGAAAAGGTTAAAAATAACTTTAAAGATAACAATAAAATTACGCATTAATCATTAATACATTAAAAATTAATTCAATAAAATAAAAAATATAAGATGAAAGAAAACACATTATTGAAAATCGCGTTAATTTGTTCTTTATTTGGATTAATCATGCTATATTTTATCTCGACAAAAATAGAAATTAAAGACTACAAGCCAGCTAAGTTAAATGAAAATGTTGGAGATGATGTTAAATTATTTGGAACTGTGTATAAGATTACTGACAGAGGAGATGTTGTTTTTATTGAAGTAAACCAGCAAAATCCAATTACTGTTGTTCTTTTTTCAGACGATGATAATTTAAAATTAAATAATGGTGACAATGTTGAAGTTTTTGGGGAAGTGCAAGAGTATAATGGAAAAAATGAGATAATAGCGCAGAAGATAAGGGTGGTGAAATGATGTTTTTTGGAATATTAATTGCAGTTTTTCTGGGTTGCTTTATGGGTGTAATTACTGGCTTGACTCCTGGATTGCACATTAACCTTGTTGCACTGATATTATTCAGTATATCTCCTTTTTTGCTCGGCTATACAAATGTCATTGCAGTTGCATCTTTCATAATTGCAATGTCAATAACACATACTTTTACTGATTTTATAAGCGCAACTTATCTTGGAGCGCCTGCAGATGACACTGCGTTGGCAGTTTTGCCAGCGCACAGGTTGTTGCTTGACGGAATGGGTCATGAGGCTGTAAAATTGACGGTAATTGGCAGTTTATTATGTTTAATTTTAACAATTGTATTATCACCATTGTTAATAATCATTGTGCCGCTTATTTTTTCCTATTTGAAAGATTATGTTGCGTGGCTATTGCTTATTGTTATAATTTTTATGATTTTAAGAGAGGAAAATATAAATAAAAAATTCTGGGCTTTTGTTGTAGTTGCATCGTCTGGAATTTTAGGCTTAATTGTTTTTAATATGCCTAACTTGAAAGATCCTTTATTGCCAATGTTGTCCGGATTGTTTGGCGTCAGCGTTTTATTGCTGAGCCTGACTCAAAAAGTAAGCTTGCCTATCCAAAGAACGACAGAAATTATAAAAGTCAAGACAATTAATGTGGTTAAGGCGTTGGGCAGCGGAATTTTTTCAGGCTCTTTAGTATCAATATTTCCGGGCTTGGGGCCTGCGCAGGCTGCTGTTGTAGCCGGACAAATAGTCGGCAAAATAGATGTCTTTAGTTATTTGATTTTAGTTGGTGGCATACACACGGTTTCAATGATTTTGTCTTTGATAACACTTTTTACAATTGAAAAAGCGAGAAACGGCTCTATTATTGTTGTGCAGCAGCTTTTACAGAATATAAACATTGATGCCCTAATTTTGTTTTTGGCAGTTGCCTTGATTGCAGGCGGAATCGCAACTATTCTTACATTATATGTAAGTAAAATTTTTTCAATAATAATGAATAAATTGAATTATTCTATGCTTAGTATTTTAATAATAATCTTTATTTCTATAATGGTGTTGTATTTTTCAGGATTCGTAGGTTTTTTAATTTTAATAACTGCAACATTCATAGGCTTAGTGCCAAATATTGTAGATGTCAGCAGAAGCAACTCAATGGCGTGCTTATTGATTCCAATAATTTTGGTTAATGTGTTGTGAAATTACAATTATTTATCATTAACTTCTGCAATAATAACCTTTTTTCCCTTCTTTGATGCATAATCTGCTAATTGCCTTATGCTTTCCGCAACCTTTTTCGCTTGATACTCGGGTGTCTGCTTAAGGCTCTCTCCTTTCTTAAGTTTTCTAATAGCTTCTTCTGCTTCCCTTTTCAAACCTTCATAATCAAGCCCAAATTCATGTGTATAGACGGGTCTTCCAAGAAGCTTTTCTATACCTTTATGATACTTATCAAACGGGACCATCAAAATAGGCTCAAAAACCTGATACCTAGCAACATAAATAGGGTCTTTTGAACGCCACCATTTGTTGTCACCATATTTCTTCATGGTCTCCAAAATGTTTCTTCTGTTTTCTGCAGGGAGTGTATCAATTATATCATCAATATATTTCCATTTCATTTCAACCACCCCGCAAAATTTCGTATATTTCTTGCCTTTCAGGCACTTTTTTGCCATCTACGTAAAGACCGTCATCTCTCCACTCGTGCAATCCCGTCTTAGCATAATGTTGTGTGGCTGCTCTTGGAGAAAGGTATCTTGCAAGAAGTGGATTTGCAGGACTTGGTTCTAATATTGCCGCTGAGAATAATCCAGCTGGGTGCCTATACTTCTTTAGAATGTCCTCCAAAGCAGCTTTTGGGGTTGCTGCCTCGATAAAGCCGCTCTCTACATCAGATACAAAAGGAGCAGCATTGCTATGCGTAATCCATTGGTAAACTTTCTTTGGCTTATTTTCTGTCATTTTTAACACCAAGTTAATAGTATCCATTTAATTTATATAAAATCTTTGAGCTATATTTTTACAAAAATAGAAAAATATATAAATAAAATTGAATAATAGGGTAAAAAATGACTAAATTTACCAATATAGATAAAATCGACTGCAAGATACTTTATAATTTGGACATTAATGCAAGAATGTCTGATTTGCAAATTGCAAGAAAATTGAGGATATCAAGGGAAGTAGTGGATTACAGGATTAAGAGGCTTATAAAAAATGACGTCATAAACAGGTTTTTTACCCATATAAGGGCGGAAAAATTGGGCTTTACAATATACAAGATGCATTTCACGATTAAAGGCTTGAATGATTATGAAGAAAAAGAGTTAATAGACTACTTTGTAAAACATGAGAATGTTTATAGGGTAGTTTTATGTGATGGTGTTTATGATTTGATTGTTTCCATGGCTGCCAAAGATGTTTACAAGTTGCACCAGATGTTAAAGGACTGCTATAATAGGTATGATGCTAATTTCTTAACAAAGGATGCGCTAATCTCCATTATTGTTTATCATGGTAGAAGGGAATACTTAATCGGAAAGAATAGAAAAGAGATAGAACCTTTAATGAGGGGTGGGGAGAAAGGAAATATAATTTTGGATGATAAAGACACAGAAATATTGAAAATTTTATCAAATAATGCAAGAACGCCGATAATCCAAATTGCAAAAGGATTAAATATAACAAGCAGTACTGTTATATACAGGATTAGAGAACTGGAGAGAAAAAATATAATTGGGGCTTATAGATGTTCAATAAATGTAGAGAAAATAGGATATATACGCTGCAAGCTGTTTTTATCTTTGAACTTTAGTGATACGAGAAAAGAAAAAGAATTGCGACAATATTGTTTAGATCACCCCAATATAATATTTTTTTGGTATTGTATTGGGCATTGCGACTTGGAAGTGGAACTTGAAATAGAAAGCCCTGCCGCATTGCACAATCTGTTGAAGGATATCAAAACAAGATTTTCTAATATTATAAGAAAGTGCGAGTATGTTATAGTATCAAAAGAGTATAAATTT
>CAZUWB010000048.1:0-6845 GCA_964623945.1 uncultured Methanosarcinales archaeon
ATATAACATCACATTTATCCATAATGTCTTTTATCTTTTGATTTCTTGCCCTTATGTCAGTCCAGTCCACAAGATTAGTTTCTATGAAGATGTCTATTGGTATTGTTTCTGTAAAAGCAACTCTTGCTATTGGGTCTCTTGTTTCATATTTTGTCTGCGGATAGAAGTCAAGCTTGTAAATCATTTGGGCTGGACTTTGCCACCTTGTTTTCTTGTTTAAGGAGGGATAACCAATTGCTTCTCCAAAAAGATGCTTTCCAGGATATCCCTTTCCTGCTACAGAAAAAGACAAGTCAACTGGTTTTATCCTGTCAAGATTTAGCAATTTTGATAATTTTTTGTATTTTTTGAATGGCTCTTCATCAATTTCTTTATCGAGTTCACATCCAAGCAATGTAGCTCTTAATTCAGAAACTCTTTCACTTTTCTTCAGCATAGAGCTTCTAAAAGTATAAGCACTCATTACAGGCTCTGCTATTTTCTTAGCAGCTTTGGTCATAGCCCATATTATTGAATAGGAATCAAGATAATCTTCTAATGGATGTCCCATTAAATTTTGAGCAGGTATCAGCGTAAAGCCAATACCTACTCTCTCACCTTTTTTTAAAGCATAAACATCACGCCATAAAATATCAGAAGTTTCAATCAATTCTTTCATTCTGTAATCTTTGAACCATTGCGTATGGAACGGTAATTCTAAAGAGCCAGAAAACACTTTTTCCTTTGCTTCCAGAATAAATTCAGGCTTTTTGAATATTTTCTTGAAATCATTTTTTGCTTTTTTATCCACATAATCTATAAAATCATGAATAGCATTAGTCTTATCATTTTTAATTCCTTTTTCATGCTCTTCAAAAACCTTCCAGACATCTTTTAAAGCTTCTAAGCCTTCTGATTTATTATCTATTCCAATACAACTAACATCAGCGCCTAGCTCGTGCAATGCTCTTGACAAAGGGGCAATTGAATAGAAAGCATCCTTATTTTTTATATCAAAAATAATGAAAAAAGTCTTGTTTTTTGCGTCTTTTGTATATTTTTTATAATCCTTAAATGCAGAATTAAAAGCACTTTCATTATATTTCATCTTAAAAAGCAAATCTAAATAATTAATAAATCTTTTGATGTTTTTGTTAAAATAGTGGTTTTGTTTTTAAATAATATTGTGTCTTCAATTCTTATCCCGAATTTTTTTGGAAAATACAAGCCAGGCTCTATTGTAAAAACTATGTTGTTTTTAATTCTATCTTTAGAATTCAATGTTAAATTAGGCAGTTCGTGAATTTCAACACCAACTCCATGCCCAAGCCCATGAGTAAAATTATTTTTGTAATTTTTTAAATTTAAATTGACAAAATCGTACAATTCAGAGCATTTTTTATTATTTTTTATTTCATTTATCGCATTTTTTTGTATTTTAAGTAAAAAATCATAAATCTCCTTTTCTTTTTTATTTGGATTGCCTACAAAAATTGTTCTTGTCATGTCAGAACAATAGCCTTTATATTTAATCCCAAAATCAACAACGCAAAATCCTTTTTTGATTTTTGTATTAGAAGGTTCATGGTGCGGCATGCTTCCATTACTTCCAGATGCCACAATAGGATTAAAAGAAATTTCTAAGCCTTGTTTTTTTGTTTCATACTCAAGAAAGGCGCTTGCCTCAGATTCTGTTTTAAAGCTTCTAAAGTCTTTTATTAATTTTTGCAGTATTTTGTCTGCATAATTGCAGGATTTTTTAAGAATCTGTATTTCTTTTTCTGTTTTTATTTCTCTTAACTTCAAGCAATCTAGATAAACGTCTTTTGTTTTTGCCTTTTTAAATTGTTTTTTGAAATTTTTATAGGAATTTAAAGTAAAGTTGTTTTTGTCTATTGCAATATTTCTTGCTTTCAAGCCATTTCTTTTGACAATTTTGTAAATTGATTCAAAGAACTTCTTTTTTTCCATTGAGTAGACTTTCTTAATCATAGATTTTTTTGCCCTTTGAAATTCCATATCAGGCACTATGAGAAAAGGTGCTTTATTTTTAGGCAATATTAATGCCCCAAATCCATTATAATCAGAAAAATAATATAGGTTAGGATTAATTTTTGAAGAATCTGAATTATAAAATAAAGCAAAATCACTTTTTTTTGCCTCTAATATGGCTCTGAACTCATTAATTCTCATTTCAATTCAAAAACGTTATAAATCATTTAAATTTTTCCTTTTATTATGAAAAAATACAGATTAAAGAATGGCATTACTATAATTTTTGAGAAAAATTCCTCTAAATCAGTTGCTGTTGAAGTCATGTTCAAGGTCGGCTCTAATTATGAGACTAAGCAGTTAGCTGGGATTTCACATTTTCTTGAGCATATGCTGTTTGAAGGCACTAAAAACAGAAAAGACAGCAGGGAAATTGCAAATGAGATTGAAAAATATGGCGGGGAGTTTAATGCATATACGACAGGAGACAGAACAACATTCTTCATTAAAATAATCAACAAAAGATTTGAAAAGGCTTTAGATATTTTGTCTGATATGGTTGCTAACCCATTGTTTGATAAAAAAATAATAGAGAAGGAAAAGCAAGTCATATTAAAAGAAATAAATATGGTTACTGACGATTCAAGATTACATCAATGGATTTTGTTCCAGAGAACTTTGTTTGAGAGGCATCCTGCGAAAAATCCTACTTATGGCAGCGTAAATACTGTCAAAAGCTTTGATGTGAAGCATGTCTCTGATTATTACTTTGCTCATTACATACCAAATAACATGATTATTTCAATTGTTGGTAATGTCAATAATGTAAAAGAAAAAATAGAAAAATATTTTGGTAGTTTAAAACCTAAAAGAATAATTACTAGAACTAAAATAAAAGAGCCTTTGCAGACAAAAATCAAGAAGTTTGTTGAGAAAAAGAAAACTCTTAATTCTTACATGGTGCTTGGCTATAAATCTGTTCCAAGAACACATAAAGACAGCTATGTTTTTGATGTCATAACTGCAATTTTGGGCAGAGGCCAATCGGGATGGATTTTTGATGAGATAAGAAACAAAAGAGGACTTGCTTACCAAGTCGGTATAAACAATGAACATGAAACTGACTATGGGATGTTTGCAGTTTATACAGGATTGGACAAAAAAAATATAGAAAAGGCAAAAGATATTATTCTGCAGCAATTCAGAAAATTGCAAAGCATAAGCAATAATGACCTGCAAGAAGCCAAAACATACATAGAAGGTAATCACACATTGAATATGGAAGAAAATTTCCATCATGCAGACAACCTTTCTTTTTGGGAAACAATAAAAGACGCTAAGCTTGCTAATTCTTACTTGAAAAATATAAGAAAAATTACAATTAATGATGTTAAAAGAGTTGCTAAAGAATATTTGAATGACAAATATACTTTGGTTGCGATAGAACAGAAGTAACTATCTTGTTACTTCAAATTTTTTGACGGTTTCAAATAATTTCTTCAATTTAGTATCTTTATGGAAAGCATCTCTTACAGGCTTGACCATTTCATTGATGTAATAAAAGACACTGTTTTTTAAGTCTGCTGGGTGTATTTTTCCTTCTCTGTAAAGTTTTTCTAATTCATGATAATTCTCTATGACCAAATCTCCGCCAAATTTTTCTTGCCTTTTTATTTCCATTGTATTGAATTTTTCAAAAATAAGGTATTTTGAGTATTCAATCATTGGATTTTCTTCAATTATTTTTTCAGGACAATAAGCTTTGCTTATTTTTCTTTTAATATCTTCTTCAGAATCATTCATAAAAATAGCTGTGTCTGGCTTTGATTTTGACATTTTAAGCTCTATTATTCTGTCTTCGTCTTTTGACTTTGGCGGCTCAGCCAAGCCCATGAGCATGTGATGGCTTACAATAACTGGCTTGTTAAAGCCTAAAGATGGCGCTAATTCCCTTGCCAGTACATTGACTTTTCTTTGGTCCATGCCTAATTGGCAAATATCAACTTTAAGATGAAAAATATCTGCAGCTTGCATGCAAGGATACAAAATTTGAGAAGCTTGTTGCACATCAGCTTCTTTTCTTCCCATTATTTGTCCAGTTCTTATTACTCTTTTGATAGTAGAATTTCTTGCAACATTCATTACTTTTTTCCAGTATTCTGGCTCTTTTACATAATCACTGACCCAGATGAATTCTACATTTTTCAAGTCCATGCCACATTTTTGCCAGACTTCAATAAAGTATTTCCCAGCTGTTTGTATTTTGTCTAGGTCTCCGTTTAATTTGTTGTTTGCCCATGCATGCCAATCAGCAACAAGCATTTTGAATTTGACTCCTGCTTTTGTGAATTTGTTTATGTTGATAGCTCTCAGAATTCCTTGCGCAATATGAATGTCTGTTGATGAAGGTTCAAATCCATCATATGCTGTGGGGTGTTCTTTAGTTTGAAGAAGGTTTCTCAATTCTTCTTCTGTAATAATTTCTTCGCCAACTTGCTTTATCAGCTCTAATTTGCTTTCTGTATCCATAAAGAACAAATTATAATGTTAATATTTAAAGTTTTAGATTGATTTATTAAATTTTATAATTTTAAAATTAAATATGCCTTCGGCAAATTCTTGGCTCACAGTGACTTGCGAGTGAGCTCGTCGAACTCGCTCACAATTGACTAGTTCACATATTTATTATGAGAAATTTTAGTTTATTAGTTAGTATTTTTTAATTTTTTGAAAACCATTTGTGCTGCTATCCCGACAGAAACACCTAGTATTTCCAAAGCGAAGAAAATAATCATGCTGAAAGGTAAGTTAGTCACATAAGTATTGAATCCTGTAGTGTCTGAAATTGCATTTCCTGTTGGTATTACAGATGCCGGAGTGCCATCATCATTATAGATTGGAAGCATAACGTAAATAAGCAAAGCAACCAAAGCTCCTATATAAGCGCCTTCTTTCATAGAATATTTTATTTAAAAGGTTATTAAAATAGTTTTTGGTTTAACCACTGGACATCTCCGCATAAACTTTATAAACCAATTCTTTGATGGATTAAAGGTTAAAAATGAAAATATCAGTTTCTTTGCTATCAACTTACCTGTATTGCTCCAGAAAGCTGTTTCTTGAGCGGGTTTTGATGCTTGAAGAGCCTCCTAAGGAAAGCTTAGTGATGGGCTCCATAAGGCATGAAACTTATGATAATATAAACAAAAAGGAAGAGGAAATAGTAACTTCGATAACAAAAAGAGCTACTGTTGAAATCATTCAAACCTTGTACAAGAAGGAATACCTAGCGATATTAAGAAAAGCAATAGCAAACAACAAAAAAAGGCTTGAAGAAGTAAATGTTAACATGCTTGACGCATACAAAAAAAGCTTTCCATTCATTATGGAAGAATCTATGTTAAGAGCATCAAATATATTCAATTTTATAGAGAAAAATAACGTATTTGGAGAAGAGTTATGGCAGAAATTAACTCCAAAGATAATATCAGAATTAAGGATTGAATCAGATGAATTAAAATTGAAAGGAATTATAGACCAAGTTTATATTTATGACAATGATTATGTGCCTTTTGAGCTGAAAACAGGAAGAACTCCTTTGGATGGAGTTTGGCTATCTCATCGCATTCAAATAGCAGCTTATTCATTGCTTTTGCAGGAAAGGTTCAATAAACCTGTAAAAGAAGGCTTTGTTGTTTACCTTGATACAAAGGAAAAAAGGCATATTGCAATAAACCCATTTATGAAGCAGGAAGTGAAGCAAATAGTAGATGAAATAATGACATTGCTCGAAAGTAAAGAACTGCCAGATTTTTGCAACAATGAAAATAAATGCAGAAAATGCGGCTTAAAGCAAACCTGCTATAATGAAGAAGAAGTTAATAACCTATTGAAAATAAAAATTACCAATGGGGCTTAAATGCCAAACATTTTCGCAACATTTAAATATAACTTACTGTACAACTATTGCGTATTAACTGTAGAGGGATAAACACACCGAAAATGCAAGCGTTTTCGGATGTCTCAAAAACCTAGGAGGTTTTTACGATGCCAGAAGATGATAAGAAGTTCTCAAAACAATTGATTGGAAAAACAGTTGTTAGCAAAACAGGCAAGAGATTTGGAGAAGTAGGTGATATAATTTTTGAAACAAGATCAGGAGAGTTAATACACATGGTGCTTCACAATCCAACTTCTTATACTGAAAAGCTTGAATTGGAAAAAGACAAGGAAGGGCACATTTTAATACCATTCAGCGCAGTTATTGCCATTGGCGACTTTATGGTTGTTGCTGAAGAAGATATTATCTAAGCAAGATTTTTAAACAATTCTGTTTTCTCAAGATCTGGGGGTTAAATGCAATTAGAAAATGCTCTGTGGACTGAGAAGTATAGGCCAAGTGATTTCTCTGAGATAAAAGGCCAGAAAGAGATTGTTAAGAGAGTTAAAGCTTTTGTTGAGCAGCAGAATCTGCCTCATTTGCTGTTTACAGGACCTGCTGGTGTTGGAAAGACAAGCTTATCATTAGTTATAGCAAAAAAACTCTTCAAGGATTTATGGCGGCAAAATTTTCTTGAGCTTAATGCATCAGATGAAAGAGGTATTGACATAATAAGAAACAAAGTCAAGGATTTTGCAAGGACTAGGGCAATAGGCAATGTTCCTTTCAAGATAATTTATTTGGATGAATGTTTGGACTACAATACAAAAATCGAGATAAAACATAAAAGTAATATAAAAAAAATTAAATTAGGGGATTTTGTAAATGACTACAAAGTATTAGGGGGTGTGGAGGTGGCTTCTATTCAGGAAAATGGGAAAAAGATATTTGTTAAAATTAAAGAAGTTATAAATATTGTTCATAACAAAAATGA
>CAZUWB010000049.1:0-6822 GCA_964623945.1 uncultured Methanosarcinales archaeon
GCTATCTGGCCTCTTTGCTTGACAAGATTAACTAGCTTGTCAACTCCGGTTTCTATGACGCTGCTTTCTATATTCATGTTAATCGATTTTTGTTATTATTTGTTTAAAAATGTTTCTATCATGAGAAACAACTAGCTTGATAATTGTCTAAATGATTTGATGGCTCGATATCGTTATCTAATCTAAACCAATCAAACTTTTGATAAGTTTCATTAATAACGCAATTGCTGACTGTTATATTCCCAAAATATATATAATCCACATTACTTTTTGAATAAGTTGGCACGTTTTGATTAGAAAATTTATTTAAATTCACTAAGCTTTCTATACCGTAAGGAGAACTTGATGTTTTACCTTCGAGCCTCATCAAAAAATCCGGGCCTGTGCTAGATTCTATATAATATGAACCATTAATGTGGTTTAATAAATTTGAATCAATACTAAAATCGGTTATATTCGCTTTTTTTATTATATTAATAACTTTGCCAAAACTATTGATAGTGTACAGTGGATCTTCAAATCCTTCTATTTTTAATGTTGATATTACTCTTTCATTTTTAGTCCAATTAGCAGTTCCTTTTTTATCATTTATTTGCAGAAGCAGAGTAGTGTCTATAGTGACAAGCCACGGCTCTTGATGATATATAGTTATATTTATTATTGAAATATTAATTGTTATATCAATCTTTTCTGCTTCCTGCTCAATTTTTTTTGTCCAATCAATAAAGGTTGATTCATTCATAATATCGATTTCTTGGCCTTGTACAGTGCCGTATAATACGATTTCGTTAAATCTGGAATTAGTATCGTCTAAAAAACTTCCACTAGTTGTTATATGTTTTTGTATTCCCAATAAAGCCCTAAAACTTGCTATGTACAAGCCTCTATTTAGATCTTTTTCTGTGCTTTTTATAAAATCATTAATTGTTTCCACTCTTGTTTCTATAACATACATTTTGTTTCTAAGCCTATATTCATTTTGAATAAAGAAACCAAGAATAATAATAAGCACTAAGGCAATTGCAGTTAAAGTAAAAAATACACCTTTTTTTAGTTTTATTGCCATACTCTTACCTCTAAAATTGCAGGCCCCCACAAAGATGGCACTTCTGTTATTACAAAAGAGTCTACAAACAAACTTCGTTCATCTATATTTACGTCCAACAAACCATCCTTATCCAAGTCCAATTGTGATAATAGTAAGTACATAGCATTATCAATCGCATCATCTCTATCGTAAATAGCATTTTCATACTCGCAAATCTTACTTCCATTATAAGCCACTGGAACTTGGATAGTTATATTTGTACCGTCTTCAAATTTTATAGACCACCAAGTACAACCTTCAGCTTTTGCAGATACGCTAGCATAACTTACTGCATTCTCGATTAGAATTGTGTATATAGCCCTGTCGTCAGGTGAGCCGCCAGATTCATTTTGAGGAAAAGGCCCAGAAGCAGTTCTTATGTCTATGGTGTTGCTGCCTCCCTGAAGTAAGGTAGCTGGAATATTCACAAGAAATGGGTCACCAATTTCTATGTAAGATTTATTGTAATCACTAAGATCAAACACTTCATTGCCATTAACATTTACGCTTTCTGTCCATTTATCACTTGAGTAGGAAGTTACTAAACCCTCAATTACATCAACATTTGGAGGGATATTTATGATACCATTTGTTATGCTATTTCCAAAAGGTGGATCTTCAACTGTAATAGGTATTTTTCCAAATATTAAAGGTGGTATATCTGGGGTATATTTTAATTCGATATAAGAGATTTCACTTAAAGCAGAAACAACACCTTCTGCAACAGTTTTTTGATACTCGAATGTTAAGCTTAATAAATCCTCAGCAATTTGGTCAAATGCTTGTTGGAGTCCAGATTGGTTGTTGCTACTAAAAAATAAACCGTCACTGCAATCCTCTGAGATATTTTTTAAAGTTGTATTATCAGCGCCTGCTCCAAAACCAATAGCATATATTGATATATTATAATTTTGGTAGGCATCACATGCATATTGAATAGACTCATTTTTAGCAGCCTCTTGTGTGCACTTTGACTGAGGTATTGCATCGCATTTATCTGCAGTACCATCACTCATTAAAATTATAGACCATTTTTTAGCTGGGTCGCCTTGCGCTACAATCTTATCTTGTGCAAATTTAATTGCACAGGAAAAACATGTATTAACAGATTTAGTTTGATACCCGTCAATCTTATTCTTTAACGTCACATTGTTGTTTGTTAAATCCAGAGATTGTCCAGGTTCTACTGAAGAATGGTATGTAACTAATCCAAGTCTATTTTGAAGACTTTTGTTAAAAACAAAATCCACGAAGTTTTTTTCTACAGTTTTTGCAACATCTAATCTAGATTGGCCAGGAGCATCAGGAACATCTTCTATATCCATACTTGTTGATACGTCAGTTGCTATGAATGTATCCGTTCTTCTAGCAAAATCTCCTACTTTGTCTGTTGTAAAATGCCCTATTCTCAAAGGAACTGTTTTTCTACTTAAACTGCTGTAATCGCTATTGAAAACATTAGAAATTGTAGAGTTAGATACAACCACATTTACAATCCCTGTTGAACTGCCATTATAAACCGTAACATTACCAAAATTAACGAACAAAGGAAAATTAGTGCTATAATTAAGACTCATTTCTATTAAATTTAAATCACCTGGAACATAAAATGAAGAGTATATGTTTATTACACCATCTACTCCAGAAAGATAAAATTTTTTTGTTACAATGTTATTAGTTGTATCATAAGTGTATGGAATGTAGGATATGTCTGTGCTATTGACACTCACCTTAAAAAAGCCGCCACCTATGAATTTTGAAGCGTTTAAAAAAGTGATCTTAATTTTATTAAGACCAGCTATAAAGTTAGTATAGTATATAGAACTTATATTGTATTTATCTGCCATCAGTTCATTAGTTTCTTTATTTGGGTAAGTCCCGGAATTAATGCCATTGATTTCTAAATCAAAATCAGAGCTTACAGCAAATTCCATATACGCTTCATTTACGCTAGTGTAATTGTCCGGCAATACAATATACTGGCTTATTACACCATCTCCAACAAATCCGCCAAAATAGGCATAAGCCAAAATTGTTTTAGTAGTAGAGCCAGAGAATATAACTTTGGAAGAAAAACTTTCAGTAGGTTTATCCTTAGCAATGCCGGATATTATTCTTCTATAGCTGATTAATGAGTCCTTTTTATTGCTCAAGCTGTTTTTTTCGTAGAGTAAATCATTATTAACCCACACCCCAAATCCAAAGGTATTTGGAATAAGATTGTTAGTTACATTTCTGAAAATATTCTGCGCTAAAATAGTTTTGTTTTCCGCCCAAAATTCACCTATCTGCTCTAAAATAGTGTTATTTAGTTTGTCTATAGTTCCAGAATCTATTAACTCTCGTATGTATGAGTTATTAGTTTCACCAACCGTTATAGTCGATAAGACTCTGGATAAGTCCTGGGCAAAATAATTAATTGTAGTTGTAGGTGCTTCATTTATATAATAAGAATGAATCAATAGTAAAACAGCTATTATAATGCTAGATGCTAGTATTGCATCTATAATAAAGAACACTCCTTTTTTTACTTTTGCCACAAATAAATCACCATGTCCACTATTTCTGAATTATAAATTAATAGCCTGTCAGTTCTTACTATAGTCTTTGGATTTACATCGGATAAGTCTATACTACCCTCAGTAAAGCCGTTGCATACTGGATTTACTATTTCTTCAAGCTCAACGTCTTCATGCCCTATACCAAAATTATCACTGATGTTAATTAAGCAACCATTATTATTTTTAAAAAAAATAAAATAATCATATTGAGTATTAAACAAAGTTTTTCTTGTATTGTAAGAGAGATTTAAAAATTGACCCAGCTTATTTTCCTCAATTCTTTGATTGTTGTTTGTTAATCCAATCCTTTGAACATTGGCATTATTCCAATTATCTGGGTAGCCTCCTAAAATTAAAGACGATGATATTGATTTTAGATTTGTTATTAAATCATTCAATACTTTAGTATCCTGTTTTGATAAGTTTAAAGTGTAGGTAAAGTAGATAATCAAAAGTAAAATAAATATAGAAATAGCTAATACAAAATCGGTATACCAAACTTGAGATTTTGGATTTTTCATTGATTGATATATATCACATTCTCAAAATTATTTATTTTGTTAACGCCTTTTGCTATAGTGCCTGTTATATTTGGTATTCTAGCAAAATATATGCTATTTTTTGATCTAACAATTAAAGTTTCATTTATTATAAAGACTGTATAGTTTATATTATCTAATTTCTCAGGTATTTCAAATTCCCTAAGGTATCCATCTTCTACTGTAGCGGCTAAATTAATTTCACTTTGCACTTTCAAAGCTAAATCTTTTACCAGAATGTCTTCTTTATTATTATAAAACTCCTTAGTTTCATTTGCTAAAATTGAGATAATGATAATCGCTACAATAAATCCTATACCAACAAATATCAAGAATTCTGTGACTACTTGACTTTTTACATTTTTCATCCTTAGTTTTTTAGGTATAGGACACTTGAACATATCCGTCTTCAGCTTTTATTGTAATTGTGTATGTCCCTTGTTTGGTGGGTAAGTTACCGCTGATATTTACAGAAGAAACCTGCACAATGTCAGATACGCCACTTTGCGTTTTTATTTTAAATACAATTTCTCTGTTTGACAAACTTGTTGATTGAATCTTATCTGGAAAATTCAGCCTTAATGTAGTTTGTGATGGCTTCCCAAGATAATAAACAGACTCTGAAGAATCAACTATACTCCTAGCAATCTGCAATGCCTGGTTAGATGCAAAAGCATCGCTTGAGTCAGAAGAATAAGTATAATAAATAACTAATAAGGGTATTGTCATTAATGTTACAAAACCTATAATAAGCAAATATTCAACACTAACTTGTGATTTCAAAGGCATTTTTATCTTATTTTTTAGACTTTTTTATTTTGACTTTAGTAATCTTAGTATTAGCTGGTTTTTCTTTGATTATCTGCTCTATTTTTCTGCCATCTTCTTTAAAGCCAAATTCCTCGCTTATCTTTAAGACCCTAAAAGAAGCTACAATAAATGCAATATACGCAAACACTATGAATATGTATTCTGGATAAGTTGAAAGCCCTTCAACATTAATATTAACTCCAGAAATGCTTCTTGCAGTCTGCCATATTGAAAAAATTACAATAAAGGCCAAGCAGATTGCAAAATTATCCAAATACTTCCTTATAGAGCCTTCACTCAATCTTTTCCTTGCCCTTGAGATTAAAAGAAGAGATGCAATGCCAAATATCACAGTTGTAATACTGACTAAAGCAATATGCACCATTACGATTCACCTCCAGCATCTATTCTAGCATCAGAAAATTGTGTCAGCTCATCCAATAAAGCTTGCTCAGTCTCATTTTTAAGAGTTATTATAATGCCCTTTACCTTCCATTCCCTCATTTTGCCAGTTAAAAAATGAATAAATCTTGCGACAGTGCTTGGTTTGTTGAAAATAGCTAATGTGTTTAAAGAATCAAAAATAAGGAATTTCTCATTTGTTGTTAATGCTTTAATTGCCTGGTCCATTGCAACTGACAAATCGCTTAATTTTTCTGGGCTTCCTATGTACAAGCAATTCTCAACTTTTTTTGAGCCTTCTGTCCTTGATGTAGCATCTATAAATATAACAAGTCTTGAATCAACATCATTATTTGTAAGGGTTCTTTGAATAATTTCGTACGGTTTGTTTAAGGTTACATAAACACCCGGAATGCCTTGCTCATTAACAAGAAACTTAACTACATCTATGGTAGTTTTTTGATAATTCTTTGCATCTACAGTTACAAAAAGTATATAATCCTTTAAGCTTTTAATCTCTTTATCAAAAATCTCAGGATTTTTGACATTTTTAAAAGTTTCTTTAACTTCTAGCATCTACACCACTTTTTAAAGCAAGAATTCTACTGTTGCCAATATAAACTTTTCGTATCAAGCGCATATAAAACATAAATTAAATAAAAACATAAATCTTTTATATTAGTGTAGATTAAAATTATAAAAAAGGTGATATTTTGACAGTCGAGCTTATAAAGACAGGTGTGCCTGGTTTAGATCAAATTCTGAAAGGAGGCTTAAGGAGGAATTCTTCTATTTTGGTGACAGGAGCGCCTGGCACAGGCAAAACAATTCTTGCATTGCAGTTCATATATTATGGCGCAAAAGACTACAATGAGAACGGTATTTTTATATCAACAGAAGAGAGTCTCGAGGTGCTTGATCAAAGTGCAAGAAATCTTGGCATGGACTTAGCTTCAATGGTGGACAAAAAAAAAATATTTTTCTTGCAAAAGCCGATAGTAACATTAAAAGGCGGCATTGCTTCAATTAAAGGATTGATTGATGCAATAAAAAAGAATAACATAAAAAGGGTTGCGCTTGATTCCTTGATATTCTTTGAATATTTATATCCAAGATTTGACGGCAACAGAATGGAATACAGAAGGCAAGTTCTTATTTTCATACAGGAGCTGAAAAAAGCAGGAGTTACATTTTTGGCTGTTTCTGAAAGATCTATAACGGATTTTGACAGGCTTATCTATGAAATGATGGATTTTGTGTTTGAAGGCATTATTCTTCTTTCAAGAATAAGGAAAGGCTCTTATTTTGAAAGGGTGTTGACAGTTGCAAAGATTCGTGGCCAAGACCACAGCTTGGATGTTTACCCTGTCACTATAGGCCATGAGGGATTAAAAGTTTTGTTTGATCAAACACCATTTTCTTT
>CAZUWB010000050.1:0-3310 GCA_964623945.1 uncultured Methanosarcinales archaeon
TTAAAAGTTATAGACGCTGATGCCATCAAATCAATTTCAATGAATGATGCGGAAAATTCAATAATTACTCCACATTCTAAAGAACTAGAATATTTTTTAAAAAATTCGAAAATAAATAAATCAATAACCAGTGAAATCAATAAAGAAAAAAATATTACAAAAAGAGCAAAATTAATAAAAAAAATTACTCAAAAATTCTTGAACAAAAATAATATTATTCTATTGAAAGGGAAAATCGATGTTATTATATCAAAAGACAAAATTTTTTATAATAAAACCGGAAACGCTGGAATGACGAAAGGAGGCACAGGAGATGTTTTAGCCGGGTTGTGCGCTGGATTTCTAAGCCAAAATAAAGATTTATTGCAAAGCGCAATAAACGCAGCTTACTTTAATGGGTTGATTGGAGATGTTCTTTTGAAAAAAAAGAAAGGATTTACTTATTTGGCAAGTGATATGGTTGATGAGATAAAAAGGCTGAGAAATCATTCCTGAACATACTCTGTGCCTATAGCCAAGCACATCTCTGCTTTCTTAAGCTCTTTGCCAAGATATGCAGCATGATCAAACCTCTTAAACCAGTTTTTGTTGTTTTTTTCGCTGTAATCAAATATAGATGTGTATAAATCTTGAGCTCTTCTGCCCCTGAACTCTTTTAAAATAACGTGCTTGTAATCGCATATTGCAACTCCTATTTCTCCCCTGTCCCAATGTACTTTTATCAAGACGTAGCAGCCATCATCTGTTTTGAAATCTTTATAATCATCCCATCTCTTTACTTGTATTACTTCAAAATCGTCTGCTACATTTTTGTCTTTTACCCATGCGGGCCTTTCCATTGCCATTATGCCAACAAATTAGTTATTATTTAAAATTGTTTTGTTTTAAATTAGCAATATAGGTAATTTGCCAGTCTTGTTTTTAAGTTAGATTTACCTTCAATCCGCCTTCGGCAAATTTTAGTGCTCGGTGTTGCTGTTTTACCACATAGCAACACCTCGCTAATTTATTCATTGAATAAATTCGAGGCGAAATTTAATGGCAAAACAAATTTCGCTGAGTGTAAATAATGTGAGCAAAGCGAACAGATTAAAAAATCCATTCAGATACTAAATAATTACCAAAAACCGCAAGCTTTAAATACTATTTAAAAGAATATTTTTAAAATTATATTTTAAAGTATTTAAAATACTATTAAAAATACTATTATCAAAATGGTAAAAATTCAAAAACTTCCTTCTGGGCAATTGGTTATTACAATTCCTAAGCTTTTAGCAGAGTATGAGGGCATAAAGAAAGGCATGGAGCTTGAGTTCAAGAAATATAAGGATGGATTTATCCTGGAAGTAAAGAAGAAAAAAGGTGATAAAAGCTGAAAATTGAGGACTTAGCTTATTTTTTAGGCAAGACGAGAAGTGAAGTGGAAGAGATGCTTAAGAAAGAGGATATAATAGAGTTGAACTTAAGCGAAAGAAAATCAAAGCTTAATAAGGAAGATGATGACTTAAGGATTTATGAATAATTAAAAACAATAGTTTTATAAAATAAATATCCAATAAATTACAAAAAAGAGGAAATATGGTAACTGATGCTGAGCTTTTAAAATTCGGATTTATTGCTGAAGACAATAAAGCTGACAATGAAGTCAGCGAGGAATTCAGAAACTCAAAGATAAAAACAGGGTATCCAACTCCTGCAAGAAGATACAGGATTCATTATGAAGGCTATAATATTTCTATAGAAGAGCCATATTTCTGGGTTTTGCATTACTTAAGATATTTTGGCGGCTTTCCAAGGATTGACAAAATCACAGATGTTTTTGCAGCTGCTGAAAATTCTGCTTTCTTTGGCGCTTCGCAGCAAAGAATTGGCTTGCAGCAAGACAAAGTAAGCCAGTTTCTTGCAACAATAGGCAAAATGGTTAGGGAATTATTCCAGTTAGTAAGGGAAATGAGGATTCTTGATGAAAGGCTAAGCTATTATTCAGACTCATACACTAACAGTCCAAGTGCTGAGAGCGCTGAAATAACATTGAAAGGAACTTGGGTTGATTTAGTGGAGCAGGAAGAAAAAAATCCAGCTTCTGTTTATGGGATGGCTCGTGAAGTCCAATTTACAACTTTGCCGGATTTGTTTTTCAGCACTCATCCAAAAAAACAGGAAGATGTTGATGTTGTTGTTGAAAAAGAAAGAGGACAGTTCAACAGAAAGGTAAGGGAAGTTTTAAAACGAAAATTAAGGGCATTTTTGGCTTGGAAAGAGCATACTTATGAAGAATTAAAAAACAGGAGAAAGTTCACTTTAAAGTATCTAAGGCAGCATTTTGAAATAATAAGAATGTATATGACTTGGGTTAAGCCTTATTTGAAGAATATACAAAGAATGCAGCTAGATCAATCCAAAACAGACACTGCTGATTTGATTGTTGCTTTTGAAAGCTCTATGATAGAGGTAGAAATTCTTGCTATCAAGGGCAAGGCAGATGATAAGGTGAAGCAATGCATACTTACTCATTACTTGTTCAGAACAAGGCCCGAGATGAGCTACACACAAGAATATCAAAGAGGCCCAATACATCTCGGCAGAGTTGAAGTAGACTTTAGAGCTTACGCATGGACAGATAAGGAAATTGAAAATTACAAAAAAATGAGGGAGCAAGAAGATTTTCAATTGCTTGGAGTAATAGACGGCTCTGTAAAGGCTGCAATGGAAGCGCTTGGAGATGAGTTGATGAGATACCTGAAGGAAGCAGGAGAAGAATTTGAAGAGAAAAAAGAACTTCCAAAAGCTCCTCCAAAAAGAACAGGGCCTTTTCTTTCTGTATTTGAAGGATTTGCAGAATTGTTTACATCATTCAAAATGAATAAAGGATTGAAGCAAGCAAAGAAAAAGCCTACGCAAACAGACATGATGAAAGAAGCTGTTTCAAAGAGAAATGCTGAGGAAGCTGCTAAAAAAATAATGTGGACAACTTACCATCATTTCAAGAAGCAGCATGATATGCTGAATTGGTGAATTGTTTATTTTTATAATTCAGTTTTTAAAAAAAACATTAACTTTTTATATAACCATCTCTATAAAATAATTAATAAAAAGGTGAGCTAATGGAATTCAGAGGTGGCTACAGGCCGCCAATAGTGGATTATTTTAATGCTATGGATCCTGAGCATTATGGTGAAAAGCATAATTATGGTGCTGACCTTGGCATTAAGGACATTGGAATGAGCGTTCCAATGGGCATCTCAGCTGGAAATGTTGCTGGATTATACTCTAAAATAAGAATGGGCGCTGGCAACATAGAAATACAATT
>CAZUWB010000050.1:3320-6782 GCA_964623945.1 uncultured Methanosarcinales archaeon
TGGCTATAGAACTGGCTCAAGAAATGCGCAAACACCGGAAATGCTTGGCGAAGACCAAAGGCAAGCAATAAGAGAATTGTCTTTGGCTAATGAAGTTAAATTCACAACTCACGCTTCTTTTCAATTGATGGGTATGATGGGCAGGGATGAAAGAGGAAATTTCTCTCTTTATAATGCAACCCAGGATATGTTTGAGCTGAAAAGAGCAATTGACTTTCAGGCTGATTTAGGCGGTGGCTCTGTTGTTATACATTCTGGCGAATTTGAAAGGCCAATGACAGACATGTACTTGGATGATGAAACAGGAAGAAGAAATTTAGCAAGAGATCCAAGCGGAAGATTGTTGTTCAGGCAAGCACATACACAAGAAGTTGATGCAAGATTTGAGTTGCTAGATGACAGAACATCAGCAAAAATTGAGACAGTGCAGAAAGACAGGTTAGTGGCTCATCCTGTGTGGAATAAGGCTGAAAAAGATTATTGGGGAGAAGACCAAAAAGGCAATAAGGTTTTCATAAGAAGGGGGAATTATATTGATTACCAAGAAAAATTGATTATAGACCCGTTTGATCCACAGGAGGGTAGAGTTCCAAAATTTGATGATCAAAAAAGAATCTTCAAAATTAAGTTAAAATCATTTGAAGAATTTAGAAAAGAAGCTGATGAGTATAATATATACTTTGAACAAAAGAATAGAAGGAAGCCTAATTATTATGAAAAGATGTACCCAGAAGAGGCTTATGTAAGAGCCACACTTGATGCTCAGGAAGGAATTGCAAGAGGCTGGTCATTGCAGTTTTCCCAAGGTGCGCAGAAGGAGATACAGGCATTAAAAAAACTTGAAGAGGCAAAAAAATTCTATGAACAATTGGATAAATCCATTCCGGATGAAGAAAAATGGAAAATACTTAGGCAAGATACAGAACTTTCTCAGTTAACACAAGGTTTTGCAGGTCCTGAGATGAAGCATCCTTTGGAATTAATAGAGAGGGCGATGTTTGATTCAAAAAGAAGGCTTGAGTATGATCGTTCTACTGCTGCATCACAAGAACAGCAAGCAATAGACACGCATGAAACAAAAGACCATATAGTCACACCCATAAAAAGACTTGAAAAGCATGGTGTCAGGCTTTATGCAGAAGCAGGAGTACACGCTTTAAGAAAAACTAGAGATCCAAATAATCCAGTCACTGTTGCGATTGAGCATATTTTTCCGGAAAGATTTGGCGGGCATTTGGAAGAGTTAAAATGGATAATCAAGAAATCAAGAGAAAGAATGGTTGATATGCTTACAAAACCAGAAATTGAGTACGGAGCTAGTATGGCTCCAGAGGCAATAGATAAAGAGAAATTGGACAAAGGATTTAAGCAGCCAAATCCTTATTACATGGGTGTAAGCAGAGAAGAAGCTGAAAAATTAGCTGAGCGTCATATAAAAGGAACGCTTGACACAGGTCATATTAACTTATGGCGAAAATACTGGCAGGAAGACCCTAGAAAAACTAAAGAGCAAAACGATGAAGCTTTTAACAAATGGGTATTAAACCAAGTTGAAAGCTTAGCAAAAGAAAAAATGGTAGGAAATGTGCATCTTGCTGATAATTATGGCTATCATGATGATCATCTATCACCAGGACAAGGCAATAGCCCAATAAGAGATATTATGTCAATTCTTAGAAAATATGGTTATGAAAAAGCTGTGACTGTGGAGCCAGGAGCTGATGCTTCAACAGACTTAAGCGACTTTCATGGCTTGATGAAGACTTGGCGGTATTTTGGCTCACCAGTTTATGGCATGGGCTTCAGAGGAGGCGGAGCGCCGCAGACATGGGCTGATGTGCAATACTCGTTCTTTGGGCAAAACAAGCCACCATACTATATTTTTGGCGGCTATGCTCCGTCAAATGACTGGACGCTTTGGAGCGCTGTTCCTTTGGAATAAATTCTGAAAAGGTTTAAATAAATTAGAATATATAATACGATAAAATTAGCATTAAATAAAAAACTCAATAACGAAAAATACATTAAAATTAATACAATATTTTTTAAAAAATATAAAAATTTAATGGCAAAAAAGTTGATTGCGCTGAGAAAGACGAAACACATTCAATAAAAAATTTATTTCACATTATCAAAAATCCATAGATTTTTGGGAATGCTCAGAAATCGGACAGTTGTGAGCGAGTTCGCAAAGAAAGATGCTCACTCGCATCTCACTGATTTCTGACATCAACTAAAAACATAATAAAAAATATTGAAAAAAAATCTAAAAATAAAATGAGCATTGACAAAAAAGAGTTAAGCAAGCTTTCTCCAGAGCAGAGAATAAGGAAGTTAAAGCTGATGGAGGAAGACAGAAAAAAAGAAGTGAATGAAATAGAAAGAATGATTAAAGAATCAATTCAGGAACTCAAGATTGATAAGCTTGCTGAGGAAGTTGCTCCTGAGCAAAAACCTGTTGATATTTCAAGACTTTTTGAGACAAGCGGAGAAGCTGCTTTGGAAAGAGCTGCAAGAGAAGAAGCTCCTCCAACTGCTTTAATGAGAGGCACAAAAGGCTACCAAGCATTTGTAGAAACATATCAAGCTTATTCTCAAGCTAAGGAATTATATGGTATTGCATTGATGGGAGGTGGCTTAACAGAAGAGCAAAAAGCTGCTATGCTACAAATTGAGAAAAGAATAAATACCGCAGAAAGATACATGACCGAGTCAGAAAAAACAGCCAGTAAACTTGATGCAGGCAGAGTAACACTATACAGACTGAAAAAATTAACAGGTCTTGGCTAAGAGGTTGAAATTTTAAGCAAGTACATTGCAGTATCTAACCGCATCCACATTTTGAACTGCTCCCATTCTACAGAATTCATACCTGCTATAGGCACTAATGATGATTTATCAATTGGAATCTTGGAGTTAAAGTACCTTACATAAGTTTTACCTTTTTCCATTGTTTCTCCGTCAATCAAAGAAAAGCCATCATCCGCTAAAGCTTTATTGATTCTTGCAACATGGTCGTCACTCAAATTTTCATAAGGACTTTTTGCTCTAAATTTTCCTAAATAACTAAACAGTTTGTTATAATCAACATAAGAAGTGCTTGGTTTGTTTCCATAAACTTTAGAAACAGTTCCGTAACCACCAAAATTCATGCTTTTGTCTTCTTTTAATATTGTATAGCTCTTATCTTCTTCAAATATTTGTTTTTCTTTTTTCTCTCTTCTAACTTTTTCGATGGCAGACTTTATCAAAATATTAACAATAGAAGAAATTGGTATTTTATCGTCTTTTTTTGAATTGGAATTTTTTTTATTTCTAACTCTAAGTCTAGGAACTTCAACAGAAGCTTTTTTTATATTAACTCGAGATAAATTTCTTGAAATTTTGTCAGCCAATGTTTTAATCACCAAAAATACCACCCTTTGGATATAATATCCAACGGGATTTATGCTTATATTTATA
>CAZUWB010000051.1:0-5470 GCA_964623945.1 uncultured Methanosarcinales archaeon
AGGGTAGCTTGGACACATCCTTTCTGGTTTGGGACCAGAAGACCCCGGTTCAAATAAATTAACGTGTTATCGTTGTTGAAAATCCGGGCAGCCCCATTTAGGAAACTAATTCAAATGAAAATAGAAGAAAAGCTTGGTTCAGTGAAGAGATTTGGAGCAAGGTATGGCAGAAAGCTAAAACTGAAATTCTCTAAAATCGAGACTGAGCAGAGAAAGCTGCATAAATGCCCTTACTGCAATAAAATAGCTGTAAAGAGAATTGCAGTCGGCATATGGAATTGCAAAAAATGTCATGCTAAGTTCACAGGCAAAGCATATTCTGTTTCAAAGAAGATTATTACAAAAGAAGCACAGGAAATGGTAGAAGAACCTGAAATCATAAAAGAAGAAATAGAAGAAGCTGAGCAAGCTTCAGAGGAATCATAATGGCGGAATACAAATGTTTTGACTGCAACAAAAAAGTTGCTATGGATTACTTGAGAAAAAGAGTTAGATGCCCATATTGCGGAAGCAAGATACTTTTTAAGCCAAGAAGCGTAAATACAAAAGTAAAAGCAAAATAAAAAATGGAAGTTTCTAAAGAAACAGAGCAAAAAATAAGCCAGCTGCAGATGTTTGAGCAGAGCCTGCAAAGTTTTCTTGGGCAAAAGCAGCAATTCCAAGTCCAGCTTGTCGAAGTAGATTCTGCTTTAAACGAGCTTGATAATACTGAAAAGGCTTACAAAATTGTTGGTAATATAATGGTTGAAACAGATAAAAACGAGTTAAAAGCTGATTTACAGTCTAAGAAAGAGATGCTCGAGCTAAGAATAAAAACAATGGAAAAACAAGAAGCACAAGTAAGGGAAAGAGCATCAAAACTGCAATCTGAAATTCTACAGAAAATAAAAAAGGAAGAATAAATATGAATAAAATGGCAGAGCAAATAAGTGAAGTACAAACTGTTGTAAATAGCCTAAATGAAATCCAAGAAGATGCTTCTGTTCCTAGGAATGTAAGAACCCAAGTGCAAGATGTTATCGGCACATTAAAGGAAGACACTGAATTATCGATAAAGGTAAACAAGGCTTTGAACAAGCTTGATGAAATAGCTAGCGATGTTAATCTTCAGGCTTACACAAGAACCCAAATATGGAATGTCATGAGCGTGCTTGAGAAATTATAATTGCATAATTATGAAATATGCTCACTTAATAAAACTGACTGCCTTTTCTTATGAACATGAAAATAATGATGCTATTCTCGAAGCATTCTTGAGATTTTTTCCTTTTAATCTTGATGAAAATAAAGTTGCTTTTAACAAAACTAATGCTTCTGGATTCAATGAAAGAAAAATAGGTGTATTAGAGATTACATTGACTAAAAATAATTTGATAAACCAATTTTTAAAAAATTTATTAGATAACTTAGATGAAAACCAGCGAAAACTCATTTCAGAGCAGCTTGACTCAAGACTTGATAAAAACCTGGATTTCTTTTTAAGGTTTGACAAAGACTTATGGATTAATGAAAAAAAATTGGCTAACAGACTCAGGCAAATGCTTCCATATAAAAATCAGCATAGCTGCCTTTCCAAAAAAAAGAGAAATAGCTTTAAATGTGCTCAAAAACTTATTCTCTCAACATGAAAGCTCTTAACATAGGCAATAGTTTAGTTGTAAAAACAAACAAGCATGAGATAAAAAAAGCTTGTTTTCAATTATTTGAATTCTTGAATTTTAAAAATAAAATAAAATATTTTGATAAAATAATCATAAAGCCAAATATTGTTTCTATGCAGCATTACACTATTGGCTCTATAACAGACCCTTTAGTTATAGAAGAGCTAATAATGTACATAAGAAAATTTTCAAATAAAGAAATTTTAATTGTTGAATCTGAAACAATATGGAAAACGAGAAAAAGGATTGAAAAGGACGAGCCTGATTACAATGTAAAAGAGCAATTGCTCGGCTTTAATCTATCATTAATAAATTCTGGCATTGACTCTATAATTAAAAAAAATAAAAATGTCAAAGTTCTGAATATAACGCGAGCAAAAAAACTTGATAGTAGTTTAGTAAAAAACAAAATAATGAAAAAATTTGGCAATAAAGCCAAAGGTATGTTTCCAGAATTTTTTAGAATGGTGCCGATAGAATTTAATGCAAAAGCTGTATTCATAAGTTTATCTAAATTAAAAAGCCATTGTTTCCAAGACACAAAAGTAACAAACTGCATGAAGAATCAATATGGCCTAATTGCTTATCCTGATAAAACTGTTTATCACTACAAGCTTTCTGAAACAATACAATATGTGAATATGATAGCCCAATCTTTCTTTGATTGTTACTACATAACTGAAGCTTTAAGATATACTATGGAAGGCGGTGGTCCGACAAGAGGAGATACTTTGAAAAATCTTGGAATTGGGATTGCGGGAGCTAACCCAGTCGAGATTGATGCAATTGCATCCACTTTAATGGAAGTCAATCCATTAAAACTGGATTATCTTCAATCGTCAAGAGAGGTGCTTGGCCAATACAATGAAAAAATACTTGCAAAAATACCTAAAGAATTTAAATACAGATTTAAACTGCATCCTGATATAGATAAAATAACTAGAGAGGGATTAGTTTATCAGTAATAAAATTTTAATATTGTTGATTAAAATTAATGATATTATTTAAAAATTAAAATTTAATGCGTTATGTCAGATATTGAATATTCAATAAAATATTAATCTCACATTAAAAAACGACATTAATAAAAATTAAAGAATTGAAAATAATAAATATCAATAAAAAATGTCCAAAATAAAAATCGCGCCTTCAATACTTTCTGCTGACCTGTCAAGAATTAATCAAGAAATCAAGGAAGTAGAGAAATATGCTGACTTGATTCATGTAGATATTATGGACGGCATTTTTGTTCCACCTACAACAGTTGATTCAAATTTTGTCAAAACAATAAAAACAAAAGTTCCGCTTGATGTCCACTTGATGGTGCATGAGCCGAGCGATTCTTACATCAAAGGATTTATAGATGCAGGCGCCTACTCAATAACAATACACGAAGAAGCATGCAAAAATCCATTGAATCGGATTGATTTCATTAAGAAAAACAATAAAAAATCTGGAATTTCCATTAAGCCAAATACATCGTTAGACAAGATAAAGAAATATATTGATATTGTCGATATGGTTTTGGTGATGACTGTTGAGCCTGGATGGGCAGGACAAAAATTTATTGAAACTACAATGCCAAAAGTCAGAGAATTAAGAAAATTAATGCCAAATATGGACATAGAAGTTGATGGCGGCATTAATCTTTACACTGCAAGAACTGCTTTTGAAGCAGGAGCAAATGTATTTGTAGCTGGAACTTCCATCTTTGGAAAGAAAGACAGGGTTGCTGCGATAAAAGAAATTTTGAATACCCTAAAAAATCCTAAAGGATTTTTGGGGCACAAAAACACAAGTGTTTTTAGTGGTTTAAAATAAAATGCTATGGGTACTTTACTCTCTACTTAGTGCATTTAGTATTGCGACAGCTGACGCCTTTACTAAAAAAATTTCACCTAATATAGATGATTATATACTAAATTTATCTAGATTTTTGTATGCCGCTCCTTTTGTTTTGTTATTGTTATTTTTTATATCTATACCAAAATTGGATAGCACTTTTTGGTTTGTATTAGGTTTAACGCTACCAGCAGAAGTATTGGCTCAAGTATTATACATAAAAGCTATAAGAATTTCACCCTTATCTCTTGTCGTACCTTTGCTATCTTTAACGTCAGTTTTTTTGGTTTTTACAAGCTATATTATATTGGGAGAACTTCCTACTTTTATAGGTTTTTTAGGAATCTTATTTGTAGTAATTGGGGCTTATATCTTAAATTTAAATGATTTTAAAGAAGGCTTTCTAGAGCCATTTAAATCAATATTTAAGGAAAAAGGCTGCATTTACATGATAATTGTTGCTTTTTTATTTAGTATAACTTCAAATTTAGGTAAAATCTTGGTTCAGAAATCATCACCATTGTTTTTCAGCGCTATTTATTTGCCTTTACTTGCGATATCATTTGGAATAATAGTCTTCTTTAAATCTAGAGAAAATATAAATCAATTAAATTTCAATTTCAAAAGTTTATTTTTTATTGGCTTATTTTTTGGTTTGTCAGTTATATTTCATACGCTAGCTATAATTCTTATTATAGTGCCATATATGATATCAGTAAAAAGAACAAGCTCTATATTTTCAGTTTTTTATGGTTATTTTTTATTTAAGGAAAAGAACATTATGGAAAGAATACTTGGAGCCGTTATAATGTTAATTGGCGCTGCATTAATTATATTTTCATAATGAAAACATTTATATTGCAAAATAAAAAAAGTGTTAATATGAAACATAAAATAATTGATCCATGGGGTTCTGGACTGCTCGAAGATTACAAAAAAATAATCAAGGACTTTGGATTGGACATTTTTGATAGCAAACTACTTCCGCAACCGAATAGGATTATGAGAAGAGGTGTTGTATTTGCAGGCAGGGATTTGAAAATAATTTCTGATGCTATAAAAAATAAGAAGAAATTTTATGTTCTCAGCGGCATAATGCCTTCTAATGAAAAAATTCATTTTGGCACTAAGATGGTAGTTGAAAACATCAAGTATTTCCAAGAGCATGGTGCTGAAACTTACATTTTAGTAGCTGATTTAGAGTCAGCTTCTACAAGAGGGATAACTTTAGAGGAAGCAAGAAAAAGGGCTCTTGATTTTCATATTCCAGCTTATGTTGCTTTAGGTTTAGACGTTGAAAAAACAATGTTCTATTTTCAGTCTGAAAACAAGGAAGTTATGAATAATGCTTATGAGTTTGCAAAGAAAATCACGCTTAATGAGTTCGAAGCTATATATGGCAGTGCAGACCCTGGCAAAATAATGGCTGCAATGACACAAGTTGCAGACATTTTATATCCTCAATTCAAGGAAAGAAAGCCTGGAATTATTCCTGTTGGTATTGATCAAGATCCCCATATAAGACTGACTAGAGACATTGTCAGAAGGCTTAAGGATAAAAAATTCTTTTTGCCATCTTCTGTTTATCATAAATACACTCCATCACTAGATGGAGATATTAAAATGAGCAAATCAAAGCCAGAAAGCTGCATAGAGCTGCCAGAAGACATAAAATCAGTTAAAAGGAAGATTAAGAATGCTTTAAGCGGAGGCAGAGATACTTTAGAAGAGCATAGAAAACTTGGCGCTATAATAGAAAAAGACATGGTTTTTGAGCTTATGAAGCAGCATCTTGTTGAAGACGATAAAGGGCTTAACAAAATATACAATGATTACAAATCTGGCAAAATGACAAGCGGTGAATTAAAAGAAATTGCTTGCGATAAAATGGAAGTATTTATGAATAATTTTGTAAAAGGGATTGAGCAGGCACGAAAACAAATTTATAAGCTTAATTTCGTTAAGTT
>CAZUWB010000051.1:5570-6777 GCA_964623945.1 uncultured Methanosarcinales archaeon
ATTTCGTTAAGTTTAAATAAAAGTGAAATAATATATATCTAAAATGCTTAGAAAGAGTGAATCTAGAGATCATTTCAATTTTGCTTTAACTTTGATACTTATATCAATTACTGTTTCTATCATTGCATTTGTAAGTGAAGACAAAAAAATAACTGGTTTCGCAACTGTTAGCACAGATTCAGAACAAACTATAGTCGCGCAAGAGCTAAGACAGTTTAATAATGTTGATGAACTAAGCACTTTGGCTCCAGGAAACTACTATGTTGACGATAGTGGAATTGTCTATTGGCTTGATGATGAATCAAGTCCTGCCATAGCAAAAGTAAATTTTGTTCGTGATGAACAAAAAAACAGGCATATTTACATTGATAATAGCGGAAATGTCGGCTATGTTCTATCTTAAAAAGAGGCGTTATGGAAAAAGAATTTAATATAGCTCCTTTATCTGGAGGTTACATGCTAACGAGCATGGTTGGCTTTATAATTTCTGGTTTTTATATTCTTCCAAAATCACAAACATGGGGCTTTACCTTTATTTTATTTTTTACATTGATGTTTGTTGCTTCTCTGATATCTATGACTTATGCCCCGAGCGAGTGGCCATTAAAGACTTATAAAAAGAAGTCCTAAAATGCTAGCATATACCGATTTATTTTTAAGGCTAATTTTTGCAGTTATAGCCGGCGGTTTAATTGGCTTGGAAAGGGAAGTTGTCCACAGGCCAGCAGGTGTAAGAACTCACATGCTTGTGTGCTTAGGTGCTGCTTTATTTGTATTAGTAACACTTGAAACACTTCCGAACGAAACAGCAAGAATAATAGCAGGCATTGCAACTGGCATAGGATTTTTAGGAGCAGGAACAATATTTAAGGCAGAAAATGAAGTTCATGGCTTGACAACAGCTGCTTCAATATGGGCTGTTGCAGCAGTCGGCATTGCAGTTGGCTTAGGATATTACTTGATGATGTTAATTGCAGTTGTTTTGATATTGATAATTTTGAATTTGAATAGGTTGGAATTTTTTAAGAGGCTTTAAAATTCAAGGAATTTTAAATGCACAGAAATTCTTTATACTTTCTTTGGCTTTAGAACTCAAACACTTTCTTCTCTTTCGGCATTGCAGTCGGTGCTGAACCGCCGTGCCAGCTAAACCTTGGCCTTACTCTTATTGGATACAATTTTTCATTTATATCGTCAAAGATGATTG
>CAZUWB010000052.1:0-2756 GCA_964623945.1 uncultured Methanosarcinales archaeon
CCAAAAACAAAGATTGCGCAAGAAAAACTGATTCTTGAAAAGCTTAAAGAAAAAAAGATAGAATTTATAGTGCTTGCAAGGTATATGCAAGTTCTTAGCCATAATTTCATAAAACACTATCCAAATAAAATAATAAACATTCACCATTCTTTTTTGCCTGCTTTTGCAGGAAGCAAGCCTTATCACCAAGCTCATGAAAAAGGTGTAAAGGTTATAGGCGCAACAGCGCATTATGTAACGCCAGAATTGGACAATGGACCTATTATAGAGCAAGATGTTGCCAGAGTCAGCCACAGAGATGATGTAAAAGACCTTATCAAGAAAGGCAAGGACTTAGAGAAAGTTGTTCTTGCACGCGCAGTTGACTTGCATTTAAGCAATAGAATTTTGGTTTATGCCAACAAGACCGTGGTGTTTGATTGAGAATTGATTTTAAATTCTAGGATCTTTCCAATCTTTTTCAAATACAGCAAATCCATTTACTTTTGAAATATTAAGTTTTACTCCATTGCATTCTGCAACATCAGCAACTTTTGAGATTTCTCCATTGCAATTGACAAATACTTCGTCTTTGCAATGAACAAAATCTTCAATGTCTTCACAAACAGCAGAGGTATAAGTGCTGAATTCAAGCTCTTTAGCTTCCTCCTTGGCTTCTTTTTCAAAGTCAACATTCAAAGCTATAACACTAAAAGAAACTATCGCTACAAGTATTAACAAAAATAAAACCAACCCCCTCATAGGGCAATTAGAAAATTTTACCCTTTATAAAGGTTTCTTTTGTTATATCTGTAGAGTAGTAAAAAACAAAAGATTTATAAAGGTAAATCTTGTTCTACCATACATGGTAAAAGATGTTACCAGAAGGGATTTTTTGAAATTATTACTAATTGGGTATATCAAACCTAATAAACTTCGGTATCCTCTAGAATCAGTACCCGATGATGACACTAAATTGGACCCTATTAAGGCTGCAAAAGCTAGGAAGCTTGCAGAATATGTAATAACTAAAAATATGCACCCTGGTCTAAAATGGTATAATGAATATAGTGGTACGTATACACGAATACTTCAGAAAGTGGAAGCGGATATATTTCTTGATGATTTTAATTATTATATTGTTGTATTCAATTTTAATGAATTACGGAATCAAACTCCAGATGCATCAGTACGTTCTTATGATACAATTAGCATAGACATCATTTCGAATAAAAAGAATGGTCAGGTTGTTTTGCAAGATAGTGGTCTGGATGGTAGATGTGATTACGGATTTATTCAAAAAGATGGTCCATTCAACGAAACAGGAAAAGAATTAATTTTTAGTCATAAAAAAGGTAAAGGTACTGAACATGCAGATATGTTTCAAAAACTTTATGAAACTACTTTAGATAAGCTTATTCAGTTTTATGAGAAACCAACAAAGTGATTTAAAATAATTTAAAAATTAAATCCCTAGAAAATATTATTTTTCTCGAATTTCCCCGTAACCTATCAACCTAAACCTGTTTCCTATCCTTCTTGAAATTGTAATTCTCGAGCCAGGGTCAGCGCATACTGGCAATTTTAATCTGCATTTTATCCTGTTTTTTCTTAATTCAATAGCAATGCCAACAGTAGCTGCAGAATTTACATTAAGCATCAGAGCTTCTCCAATCTTTATGGGCTCAACATTGAGCTCTTCTTTTGTTCCTACAACACGCTGCAATAAATGAACATCCAATATCAATTCATTCCAAACTTTTGGTAGTTTGCCAGGCATCCCAACTAAAGAGCCTGTAAGCTGATCAGATTTAACAACAGAAGGATCCAAAGATGTTAAAACCCCAATTGAGCCGCCTGGGCCAACTAATTCAAGACTTGAGCTACCTGCATTCAAGCTTGTTATTTTAGTAGCAAGTGATTTCCAAACTTGCTGATTTTTCTCAATTACAGTTCTTCCTGGCCTTATTTCAATTACATCGCCAATTTTCAAAAGACCTTGCTTAAGACTGCCTCCTAAAACCCCCCCCACAAGTTTTTCTGGTGTAATGCCTGGCTTATTTATATCAAAACTTCTTGCAACAAGCATTATGGGTTCCTTGCTTGAATCTCTAACAGGAGTTGGGATATGCCCATCAATAGCTTGCATTAGAAAATCTAATCCAACTCTGTGCTGAGCAGAAATTGGTATTATTGGAGCATTTTCAAAATCCGTGCCTTTAAGGAATTCTTTTATCTGCTCGTAATTTTTAATGGCTTGCTCTTCGCTTACTAAATCTATTTTATTCTGCACAACTATGACATGCTTAACTCCAATAATTTGCAATGCCATTAAATGCTCTCTTGTTTGAGGCTGTGGACATTCCTCATTGGCTGCTACTAAAAGCAAAGCACCGTCCATTATTGTTGCGCCGCTGAGCATTGTTGCCATTAATGATTCGTGGCCCGGTGCATCAACAAAACTTACTTTTCTCAAAGGAGTTGTTTTAGAATTGCATGCAGAACATTTTTCTTTTGTGGTATAAGCTTTTGCACCAGAGCATTTCTCACATTTTCTGAAAGTGACATCAGCATACCCTAACCTTATTGTAATTCCTCTTTTTAATTCTTCAGAATGAGTGTCTGTCCATTTGCCGCTTAATCGCTCAAGCAAAGTAGTCTTTCCATGATCTACATGGCCAACCATACCAATATTAATAACAGGCTGCTCCGGCAATTCTTGTTGCTTTTCATCTTTCTTCTTTCTAGCCATGTTTTTATTTTGGACAATTTATTAA
>CAZUWB010000052.1:2856-6649 GCA_964623945.1 uncultured Methanosarcinales archaeon
TCTTTTGCTGGCTTTTCATGCTTCTTCTCATCAGCTTTATACTCTTTGGATTCCTTAACTTTAGTTACTTCCTTCTTTGCTTCCTCAGGAACGCCAAAAATTTCTGCAAGTTTTTTAGAGCCATGCTTTATGACTTTTAAATTTATTTGGGATATTCTTTCATGTATCTTATGCCCGCATACAGTTTTTCTTCTCCTTATTCCTTTTGCATCACCCCTAAAGCCAACTCCGCCGTAAATTGCTATCTTTTTTCTTAATCCAAGAATACCTTTTCTCATTGGAAAGCCACAATAGTCTGAGCCTCCTGTAATCTGGAATTCGTAGCCCGCAATTTCAATATTGTCGCCTTTTATTGTTTCACCTATGTTTAAGCCTATCAAAGGCCTTGTTAAGTTATCCTTTACTTCCTTCTGAAACGTTTTCCCGCTAGATGGGTCTGAAATGCATAGTTTAAAGCTCACCATATTTTATACCTCGATATAATTAGATGAAAATAAAGAAATAAGGTTTATTTAAATATTTTTGGTGTTGAAAATAAAATAAAGAAGATGATTTATCTCTTCTTAGCCATTGCTTGTGCTCCTATTTCCCCGCCTGCTACCAAGCCAGCACCAACTAAAACAATAATTATTGTCCAACCTTGTGTTTCACCTATATAATTAATTCCTATGTCCCTAAGAAAGAATAATATTCCCACTATTAATACCACAATGCCAGTAAGCTTATAAGATAATTTTGTTGACAAAATAATCACCTCTCTAATTATTACTCATTTTAATAATCATATTTAAATCTTTCCATATTTTTGGCTTGATTTTAATTATTTCAGTGTTTTTAGGTTTGTTATAGGCAATTCACAATTTTGCAAATGACGGGTTTGAAGTGTAGCTTGGCACATGGCTCATATGCCCATCATCAATAAGTATTACTATGTTTTTGATGTAGTAAAATGATATGATTACAAGCACTAAAGGTATTATATTAACCCATAAGCTCAAATTTAGTATAAACATCGCTAAAGGAGACAACATTGCTGAAAAAAATAATAACAATGCCAGCAACAAATTGTTCAATATTTTAATGCATTTTTTTATGTTTCTTGAGCTGTCAACGTTAGTTAATATAACCGATAATGTATAGTGTATTACTTTCAGCCTTTTATAAACGAGGTATATTAGGTATATCATTAGGGCTGTGCTTAAGGCGTAAAAGGCGTATAAAAAAATATATGTGTAATTAATTTTAATTAACAACGATATTCTTCTCAATATAAAAAATGTGAATAAGGTTATTATTATAAGTATAAAAGTGATTTTAGATTCTGAAACTAGCTTTTTTGTAAAGTAAGTCTCTATGTCTAGCTGATCAAAAAATTTTCTCATATAGTTCGAGAGTCTTTCAAGCCTTAATCTTGATTTTAGCGGCACTCTTGAGTTTAAAGCAGTGTGCAAGTTATCACTATAGTTTATTCCTATGGACATTAATATTGCTGTGATGAATATAATTGCAGAGGTTATTGTCACTAAATCTGCTCCTATTCCAAACTTCTCGCTCTCTTTTGCAACAAGCAGTGAAAATTCGCCGATTGACATCATTGCTATGCTTGAAAAAAATGGCTGCTCATTCTTGAAGTTAGCCAATAAGAAAGTTAATAAGCCTATAGCTATGAATCTTGAAATGAAAATTGTAAATATCAAAGCTACAATCAAGGCAAGATTTAATTGCACAGATTTAAAGTCTACTAAAGTTCCCATTGAGATGAAAAATATAGATGTGAATATCAAGGCGTAAGGGTGTATTGCACTTGCATAGTCTTTTGCATTTGGCAATGACGCGATTAAGCTGCCTGCCAAAAATGCTCCTGCTGATGGTGTTAATCCAAGTGATAATGCAAAATAGCTGAATAATGCCCCTATGCCTAATGAAAGAAAGGTAAGCACAGATTCGTCGCTGTTGTTTTTTAATATTAAGCTTACTCCAAATTTTAAAATTTTCATCATAATGAAATATGCAAATATCAATATAGCTATAGAGAAAAGTACATGCTCGAATGTAGTAATTATACCAATTCTTGGATCTTTTATGCCAGAGAAAAACGTAAGAGCTAAAACTGCAATAATATCCTCTATTATTAGCACTGCTATGAGCAAAGGAACTTCTCTTCTGCTGAACATTTCTTTTTGCTCAAGAACCTTTACAACAACAACAGTGCTGCTGAAAGATAAAATTACGCCTACAAATAAAGCAACCTTGCTGCTGAATCCTAAAAGCAAAGTTACCTCATAACCAAAAAATAGTACAATTGCAAATTTTAAAAGTCCTATTACTATTGATCTTACTCCTAACTTCATCAATTTTGAAATATCGAACTTGAGCCCTATTATGAACAGAATTAATATTGCGCCAAAGTCTGCCATCATTCTTATCATATTTGCGTCCTGAACAAGATTTAATGATTTTGGACCTATGATTGCGCCTACTAACAACAAGCCAAACACAGCTGGCTGCTTAAATTTTGTTGCTATTATCCCACCTATTATAGCGCACAAAAAAAGTATTCCTAAGCTAACAAGTTCTGTTGCCATTTAACACACTCTGTTTTGAGGGTCATAGATAACTAAATCTATAAGTCCCAACGTTATACGTTATTTTCTATATTGGTATATAAAAATGTATATTAATATCTTAAAATGGTAATTACTAATATTTAAAGGTTTCTATTTTATATAGGTAAAATAAGAATTGATTAATTTATTTACTATATGGAAAAAAAGTGTCTAAATTTTGCATTAGCACCACAAACCTTTTTAATCTGCTGAAAATATTGAATAACTGTGGCGAAGCAGAAATCATTGTGGAAGAAATATGAATTTCTTATTGTTGCAATAATCACATTGCTGTTTATATACATAATTGCTGTTGTGCATCAAAAAATAAATTTTATTCTCGGCAACGAACTGATAATTGACTTAAAACCTCAAGAAAAATCTTTTTATATGAATTATGGGAATGTAAGCGGGGTTGATTTTGACGTTTCTGTGGATAATTTTGCATATTGCACAGCTGCTTGCTCTTACTCCTTCAATGACAGAAGCAGAAATGATGTCATTGAAAAAGGCGATTTTAAGATTAAAAAAAATCAGCGTTTTGCAAAAAGCTATAATGTAAGCGTAAAAAGGCTGGGCAGTGGCCAAGACATCTACTCTTTTGATTTAAAATGCAACAGCATAAGGTCAGTATTATGCTTGACTAAAGGCCTTGAAACATTTAGATCTTCTTTAGTCACAGTAAACTATGATTTAACTGAAACAGAAAAACAGCTTAAGGAAATATTAAAGCAGAATGTCACAACATTATTAGGGGCGCTAAGTGAGATAGACATATTGCATCAGCAAGTAAACCAAAAATATTTTGAGCTTGGATTTAATGTAAATCTGAATAACTTATCAAAGCAGAAAATAGATATCGATGATGCATACGATAAAGTAAGGGTTTCTATAGAAAATCTAAGAAGTGTTTGGTCTGTCGAGGATTACATTCAGTTAAACAGATTGTTCAATGAAAGTTTTTTTGAAACCTTAAGCAATATTAAAAAATCTATTGGGGATTTGGATAAAAAAATTGATAACATTGTTGGACTGCATAATGAAATATTATTGGGTTTAAATAAACTGTCAGCAAATTTGGAGCAATTAAATAGCCTTGTTTATGCTCTGGAAGACGATGAAACATTAAACATAACAAATCTCAATGCAAAAAATTTCAATAAACTTGCATCTTCGATAACTAACAA
>CAZUWB010000053.1:0-2658 GCA_964623945.1 uncultured Methanosarcinales archaeon
TCCTGTGCTTGAGGAATAAACAAAATTTCCATCATTGTCAACTACAGTAATATTCCAAAGCCATGTTCCGTAATTTGTTAAGTTAAAGCTTGCATTGTACATATCACTTAATAAACCGCTGCCTTTTGAACTATTTGTTAGGTTAATTATGCTGCCATTTGAAGGATATAAAGTGAAGTTGACATAAAGTATATTATTATCAGCATCTGTGACATTAGCAACTATAGTAACATTCCTGTTGTACATTGGGTAAGTTGGAATTGTGAAGTTTCTGTTTATTATTGGTGGAATTGTTGCTACAGCACTCATATTCGGAGCAAATAAAAATCCCATTGGTATTCTGCCACTTACCAATGCATTTTGTTCTACAGTTGATGCAAGACTTATCGTAAAATTAGTTCCATTGTAAGGAATTATGCTTATATCATTCAGAGCGTCAATAACAGTCAACATCATGCAATCATTATGGGGTGGACAATTAGTTTGAGAAATGCTTTCAATGTCATCACTTGCAAAATTGCCTGTTTCAAAAGCATTTTCCAATGCACTCACACTCCACGCTTGTGTTGAAGGCGTGTAATGAACAAAAGAAATTTCTAAATCACCACCATCAACAAAATAAAATATTGTATCGTTCCCTTGCGGTTCTGTAAAACATCCGATATTAACATTTCCAAATTGGTTTGTATTTTTTTCTGTTGTTGAATCAAATGTTGGCGCTCCGCTTTCTTGAGTTCCATTAATATTAAATATATAAGCTGAAACACTGGGGTTAACACTAGTTTCCGCTATATATCCTATAACGTCATTTCTATTTCTTATTGAGCATGCGGCAAAATCTCCTCTATCATCTGAACTTCCAAGTTGGTCATTAAAAGTATAGTTTCCTTTCACATTATAATCGGACATATTGATTGTATAGAAAAGACTTCTATCAACATTTGGAGTTGTTGATTTGTTTGCCACTACAATAACTAAAAAATTTCCATCGTTTGTCCATGCAAAATCAAAATAATTTCCTTGTGAATCACTAGGTCCGCTTGATATGCCAGGCACAATCGTATCTACCGTGCTCCAATTAAAAAATTGCCTAAAACTGCCGCCAGTGAAATTCAATAAAGAGCATCCAACGCTATTAAGAGTTCCTTCATTAAGAAAACAAACGGCTGTTTCGTTTCCATTAGGTCTTTGCTTGATAGTGAACCAATTCAATAGTCCATTTTCATTTGGAGGCGTGTTAATGCCTATATTTTGACTTCCATAAAAAGACTTATTTGAGTCATTAAATTGCCTTATTTCGTAAATTCCATTTCCTGTTCCTTCTTCATAAGCGCAAAACCCATCAACAGAATTATTTAAGAAGATGCACCCCCCAGAAAGCGGATTGTCATTTAAACCTACATTTCCAGTCATTAAAGTATGAGATAAATTTTCTCCAGTAGTTGTATTTATCACCAATACTTGAAAATCCGCATCGCCATCTTGACTTCCTATTATTCCAATATCGGAAATTGTGCTGTATGCAACACTTACATATCTAACGCCAACAGTTGCATCACCTTTCGATAGATTAAACATTTGCTTTGTTTTTCCGCTCATTCCAGTTGAAGTCCAATTTTGAATGAAATCTGATGTCCCATTAGCCCAAAATAAAGTTCCATTAAAATTAGTTGCCTGAAAATTTGGAAAGATAGGGTCTTCAATAGTTAGTACAGTTCCTGCTTTTATAGGCAAATCAATAGGGATAAGAGTTCCATTTTCATCTGCGTCATAGTCAGTAAAATTGAACTCTACATTAAATTGAATTTTGTTATTTGAAATTAATTGCCTTGATACAGATTTTGCAGAAATCCAGTTGTCATAATCTGGATTTTTAATATTTACATAAAACTGAGGCTTAAATGAGTAATCGCCACCAATTGAAATTAAATTTTTATTGAAATCATTGGTTGCATCTCTGTTGAGAGTTATAATATAATTCAAATTAAATGTCTTATTTTTTATAAGATTTGCAATTACTTGAGATGGAATTGTAAATTTGAGTTGTGGGTAATAATTCTCTCCTCTTCTCTCATAATTTAGTGTTTTTGCAATTGGAAATCCAGCAGAATTTAGATTTAATCCTATAAAATTCCTTGAATTGTTGAATATAATGTCGTCTGCAAGTTTCTTGATTTGAAATATGCTATCATTTATGATTTCTGCCCTAGGCTTGTACTTTTCTTCGCTTATGTTGAGCATAAACACATTAGAAACAGCAATGCCCTCACTGTCATTCGCAATTATATAAGTAAACCTTGTTCCTTCAACATTTTTATCAGGTAAAATTGTTGCAATATTATTTTCAAAAAACATTGTTACATTGTCAGCCTTGTAATAGCTATAAGTCAAAACATCATTGTCTTCATCAATGAAATATTGTGAAAGATTGATTGTTGCATTTTTGTTTTTGCTTACATTTATTGTTGAGAAATTCTGCAACAGCATAGGCGCTTTGTTAGCAACATCAACTAAAATATCATACTTAATTTTATCAATCCTCAAAACAGCGTCATCTTCTATTTCAAATATTAAATTGTAAGAGCTCTTATTCAAGCCTGTTAAAGAGCAACTTTCCAGGCAGAAATCAAAAAACTCAATCTCTTCTTCAAAGAACTT
>CAZUWB010000053.1:2758-6647 GCA_964623945.1 uncultured Methanosarcinales archaeon
ATAGTTATTATTTTTGTTTCATTTACAATTGATGTTTCGTTTATTGTTTCATTCATAATTGGAGTTTCATTTATTGGAATTGTAAAATTAATGTTGATTATTTCTGGTGCTATCAAATTAACGCTTTTTATTGTTAAATTCTTGCCGTCATAAGCTGTAAATATAGCAGAAACATTACCAAAATAATCATAGGAAGGAATTAATGTTATTATTTCATTTGCAATATTTATTGTTATATTTTCAATTAATCCTGAATTATAAGTTAAGACATCATTGTCTTCATCAATGAAATATTGTGAAAGATCTATTGTTGTAGTTCCATTAACAACAAAAGTATCTACGTTAGAATTCCAAACAGGTGCTCTATTTTCCTGAATAATTTGCCCTTCAGCAATAACTATCAAATTTACAATCTCACTTTCAGAATTAACCCCGTCAGATGCAGTAAAGGTAATTGTTGCATTGAAATTATTTTCAGAAGTTGGTATTATTGTCATAATCTCGTTATTAATTGTTATAGATAATCCTTCAACTTCAGAAGCAGCATAAATCAAAGCATCATTATCATCATCTGCAAATTGCTGTGATATGTTAATTAAAGTCGTTCCATTCACTATAAATTCATTACCGCCAATCCATTTTGGCTTTTTATTTTTCTTATCTTGTGTTGTTGTATTTTGAGCGTCTTCCTTCACTGCAAATCCAGTTATCAAGCTCGTTTCATTTGATGCTGCATTATCAATACTTTCATTTAATCTTGTGCTGTCAAACACCAAATACCTTATTCCATTGTTTTCAATGTAAACCCTTGCTTTTCCATAATTTGTCACTCTTCCGTCCAGCTTTACAGATTGCAAAGAGCCAGCATTCTCAAGCTGCAATGTGTAGCTTCCATTAGATGTAACAACCAAATTAGCGCTGTCTTCATAACTTGCCTGTTTTACAACAAAACCAGTTATTGAAGGGCCTAAGTAATAAATTCCGGTTAATGCTATTGCTAAAGCTAGTACAAAAAACAATAATTCTATTTTACTTGCCTTTTTTCCTTTCAAGTTTGTATGCCTCTTTTCTTCTTTACCCTGTCATAAACTGTCCAGATTGTTCTGTCATCAAGGCGCAGCATCAATGCAACTTCATGATTTGAATAATCAAGATCTTTGATGAAGCCAACTAAGCTTTCTAGAGTTGAAAATGAGCGGTTAGCGAATACAGAAACAGGAATCAAAACATCTCTGGAAACAGCGCCAAAAGAAGAAGGCAGTTTCTTAATGCTGTTATGATAAGTTGTCCAGATTGTTTTATTGCTCCTGTTAAGCAATTTTCCAATTTTGGAAAACTTCAGCTTTTGCTCTTCTTTCAAGTATTTTACAATCGCTTCAAGCGAGCCTAGAACATCATTGGCAAAAATTCCAACAGGAACGCTAATTTCTTTTTGCTTTGCGGTAATTTCATAAAGAATATTTTTTATTTCCTCTTCACTTAAGTTGTGAAATCTTTTTACTTCATTAATAAAATAAGAAATCAGCTTAATCTTGTCATCTTTTGAAAGGAATTTAAACTTAGAAATAATGCTATCTGTATCTGAATCATCTTTTTTATTTTTATCTGATGCCAAGATGTCCTACTCCTAAGGCAAATTTCTAAAACCACATTCCCCAACTAAAGAAAAGAATAAAGTGAATCACTATTTGCAAAATGTGGAATTAATTGCAATTTGCCTCCTCTTTTATCCTACTATGTAAGTAATTGCTATATAAACTTTTCTATTTTACCTACAAATTAGTTGTTATTTTTGTATACTAATTATAGAAAAATCCTATTCTATAAGAATATAAATCCTATTTTATAAGTATTTTATCTTAATATATAAGTAAAAGAAGTTAGTTTTGTGTATTATCTTATTATATAAGTATAAATCCTATTATATAAGTTAAATTTCCTATTTAAACAGAAATATATCCTAATATATAAGAAATTTATATACATAACAATAAAAACATAATTTATTAAACTTTAATAATTTTTTTTCTTAAAATGAAACACACCTTTAAAGTTACTATAGCTTTGGTTTTGTTCTTCTTCATGGCACAATTCACAGGTTTATTGATAATAAATCATTATCTTGACTACACAAAAATCACTGAAACAAAGGAAATTGCATGGCAGCCATTGCCTTACAACTTGGAAAGGCCAGAAGTAGAAAATCAATCAACATCTTTCATTTATATAACAATTGCAATTTTTATTGGAACTTTTTTAGTATTGCTCTTAATAAGATTCAACAAGCCATTGATTTGGAAGCTCTGGTTTTTTGTGACAGTATGGCTTACATTGTCAATTGCGTTTGCAGCATTTATCAACGCTTTCGTTGCAGGAATCCTTGCTTTAATAATTTCAATTCTTAAATTATACAAGCCAAATATAATAATCCAAAATTTATCTGAGCTCTTCATTTACGGAGGATTAGCTGCTATCTTTGTCCCAATCATAAATTTGTTTGCAGCTGTTATGCTTTTGATTGTGATGTCAATTTATGATTTTATTGCTGTTTTCAAGACAAAGCACATGATAAAAATGGCCACCTTTCAGTCAAATTCAAAAGTTTTTGCTGGATTTTTAATACCATACGAGAAAGGAAAAATATCAACTCAATATAAGCCAATACAAGCACCAGACAAAAAGCCTCGCAAATTAAGTTCTGGCAAATCAGTGGCTGTTCTTGGTGGCGGCGATGTTGGGTTTACATTAATTTTTGCAGGAGTGGCAATGAAGAATTTAATGCTGCAAGAAACAATTTTAATTGGATTTTTAAAAACTTTGATAATACCGTTATTTGTCAGCTTAGCTTTATTAATTCTATTGCTAAAAGGCCAAAAAAACAAATTTTATCCAGCAATGCCTTTTCTAAGTTTAGGTTGTTTTCTTGGCTATTTGGTTGTTTTGTTGATTTGATTTGAATATCATAGGTGAGCAATGTGACGAGCAGCGAGTTGGCGAGCGAGTCTCACTTCGCGAGCCTCGCATCTCACTAATTTGCCGAAGGCGAATTAATTATTTATAATTTTATAAATCAAATGTTTTTATTGCTGTTTGCTGCGACAATAGAGCAATCCAATGATTTATTAATTTAAAAATATAAAAATAGATTAATTTAACGCATAAACTTTTAAAATCTAGATAATATTCTGCTCTGTGGGAGGACTTTGCCGGGAGGTTAGCACTCTCCTGTCAGCGCAGATGTGCTTTAGGCGCGGTGAAGCTTGGGAAGCAGCAGAGCTTGTTGCTCTTGGTCTTGCTCCTGACGTTGAGACTCTGCCCTATAGGACTGGTGTTTTTGAAAATCCGTAAGGTCTGGAAGGAAATCAATCACAAAATTGACCTAAGGCAGCGGTAATCTCTAGCATTGGTGCTTATAGGTAACAGAGTTGAGGAAGGAGCAAGGTAAACCTAATTGCAGCAATTTTTGCCCATTTTCAAGCATGTCCTCCCACTTAATTTTGTAAAAATGAATATCATCTATAACAAAATATTTCTCGAGCATAAAAGCGAGGGGCACCCTGAAAGCCCGGAAAGATTGTTTGCTTTTGACAAGCTTGATGAAGCAGAAATAGAAAATGGAGAGAAATATTTGAAATTGATTTATGATAAAGATTACATTGAAAAAATAAAAAGTGCTTCTGAAAAAGAACTAAATCTTGATGCCGACACATACACAATTGAAAAAAGCTATGAAGTTGCTTGCTACGCAGTTGGCGCTTCAATAAAAGCAGCAAAGGAAAATAATTTTGCATTATGCAGACCGCCTGGACATCATGCAACTGCAAACAAAGCAATGGGCTTCTGCTTATTTAACAACATTGCAATTGCAACTAAGTGGTTGAATGAAAGA
>CAZUWB010000054.1:0-6570 GCA_964623945.1 uncultured Methanosarcinales archaeon
CTAGTAACCATTTGTTTTACCTTTAATTTTGTTATTAAATATATTTTAAAATATTATTAATAAACCTTCCTGCCAAAAATATTCCTAAAGGAATAATTTTGAATCCAAGATATTTTTAACAAACTTTATAAACAACTTCAAAAGCATACGATATATGAAACGAGCTTTGTTCATCGGCAGATTCCAGCCTTTTCATAATGCGCATCTGATTGATGTCAAGAAAGTTTTGAAAGAGGTTGATGAAGTACTTATTGCCATTGGAAGCTCTCAGGAAAAAGATACTTTAGAAAATCCTTTCAGCTACAATGAAAGAAAACGCATGATAGTGAATACATTAAAAAAGCGCAAAATAAAAAGATACAAAATTTACCCTGTTCCTGATTTGTATAACGACAAAAAATGGGTTGAATACATAAAAAAGAATCTGCCAAACTATGAATTTGTTTATTCCGGCAATTCATGGACATTAAGGTGTTTTAAAAAATTTGATTCTAACATTAAAAAAATCAAACTTATCAAGGGAATAAGCAGCACAATTGTCAGAAATAAAATAATCAAAGGGGAAAATTGGAAAAAATTAGTGCCGAAAGAAATTGTAGATTATATAGAGAATATTAAAGGTGTTGAAAGGATTAAGGGGATTTATTCTAAAAAACTATAAAAAAGAACTTTTATATTTTTAATTATTCATGGCTGAATAATCAATACCCTGGGCGATGATGCGACTCGTGAGGCATTAGTAAAGACCGATATATATCATCCTCTAAAAATGGATTTGGAGGGTTATTATTACTTTTAATCCATCCTTTTTCCATGCGATACTCTTCTATTTTTTTAGGCGCAATTCCACAAGGAAGCATAGTCTCTTGGTAAGGCCCAGAGATAGGGTAAATTACTGCTTTATCCTCACCTAAAATTTTAGATATAAATCCACGTGGTGTATGTGTACCTAAATCACAAGTATGAGTGCCTATTGCCCAATAATACTCACTACTTGTACCTACAATGCCAAGTCCAACATTAATTGGGTTTCTTAAAACACCCTCTAATTTAAACTCTATTGTCCCTGTTTTTTCATCTTTTGGAACTATATCGCCCAATTTCATATAAAAGGGGTCTAAATTAGAAATTTCAAATTGTATTTGGGTATCTATCAAACTTCTAAGTCTACTTTCCAAATCATTAATAAAAGCTTCGTTAGTTACAGGATCAACCATAGGTACAGTAATAGATATCGTTTTAAAAATCTTCCTAATCAAAATAACTTTCCCATAAAACCCTTTTTTCCATCTTCTTTTTCAAACTCCTCAAGAATCTGCTTTTGTTTTTTAGTTAATTTCTCTGGAACTGTGACAAAGACTTCAACATGCTCATCTCCAACATGATGGCTGTGCAAAGCCGGAATGCCTTGCCCTTTCATCCTGAATACAGTATTGCTTTGAGTGCCTGCCGGAATTTTTAAAGTCGCTTTTCCTTTTAATGTCGGTATTTCTATTTCGCCGCCTAGAGCAGCTATGGTAAAAGAAACAGGCATTTTGACATAGATGTCGTTGCCATGCCTTTCAAAAATTTTATGCGTTTTAACATGAATCACAATGTACAAATCGCCAGGAGCAACACCTTTTTCTCCTGCTTCTCCCTCACCTTGTATTCTTAAATTAGTGCCGTCAGTAGCTCCTGCTGGAATTTTCACTTCAATCTTTCTTGTTTTTTTAACAACGCCCCTGCCGTCACATTGCTGACATTTATTTTTTATGTATTTGCCTTCTCCTCTGCATTTTCTGCAGGTTGTAGTTGTTGAAAACAATCCAAAAGGCGTTCTTTGTGTTCTTGTTGAAACTCCTCTTCCATTGCATTCATCGCAAGTCACAATGTCTGATTTGCTTTCAGCTCCTGTGCCATTGCATTTTTCGCATTCCTCAAGCCTTGGCACATTTATTGTCTTTGTTGCTCCAAAAGCAGCGTCTTCCAATTCAATCTCTAAATCATACCTTAAGTCAGAGCCTCTTTGCCTTCTTCTGGCTCTAGTTCCATAGCCGCCGCCAAAAAAATCTTCAAATATCCTATCAAAATCAAATCCAAAGCCACCAATGTCAGACATAAAATCAGAAAAATCAAACCCTTCAAAGCCTCTAAATTGCTCGCCAGCGGTGCCGAATTGGTCATATTGCGCTCTTTTTTGCTCGTCGCCAAGAACAGCAGCAGCTTCATTAATTTCCTTAAATTTTTCAGCAGCATCATGACTTTTGTTTAAATCAGGATGATATTGCTTTGCTAATTTTTTGTAAGCTGCCTTTATCTCTTCTTTTGTTGCATTTTTGCTTACACCAAGTATTTTATAATAGTCTTTTTCTTTTGGCATTTTAATAAGTTTTTATTAAATATTTTTTTGATGTTTTCTTGAATGTCAATTTAATGTATTTTTAAAAAGTGTTTGTTACTTAAACCGCGCATTATTTTATTTTTCCATTAACTAAAATTCAGTATTCAAATTTTAAATTAAAAAACACAAAAATAAAAATTTACTTAAATTTTTTCCTCCCCTAATAATTCCTTCTCAATTTCTTTTGTAAAATCATATTCTTTTTGAACATCGTAATGATTGTACCTTTGTTTTACATATTCAAATCTCTGCTCAACACTCACAATTTTATCATTTTTAACTCTTTTATCTGCATAAAATACTATTTTTTCTGCCAAGCTTTTAGGCATGAATTCTTCACTATTAACATGCTGAAGTCCATGCTTTCTTACAACAGAAGCAACCTCAGGAAATCCCAATGATTTTATAAATTCATAGCCTTCAATAACATGGTCACTGGAGTTTACTTTCTTTATATCATGCAATAAAGCAGCTGCTGCAACCAAATCTCTGTTTAAATTAATGTTTCTTTTCTCAAGTAAATCGGCAATCTTCATAGCAATATCGCAAACTGCTTTAGAATGAGCAATAATATTATCAGGAACTTTATTATCTTTTAATATCTTTAAGCATTCCTCTTTTGTTGGGATAATCATTTTTTATTAAAATCGGCTATTGATTTTAAATATCTCTTCAAAAAATACCTCACAAAATATTTTGGCTTGTTATTAAGCTGACTAGTTTCAAGGCTTTTGTAATATGGTATTCTGTCATCAAATTTTATGTTAATTAGCGGGTAACCATGCTTCTTAAGGACATAATTTGCAAGGAGCCTGCTTATCCTTCCATTGCCATCAGAAAATGGATGTATTGACACGAATTTTAGGTGAACCAATGCAGCCAGTTCTACTGGATTCAGTTTTTTTTCTTCCTTCCTATACCAACTAAAGAAATCATTGAGCAATTTTGGAACATTTTCAGGATGTGGAAAAACTGCCCTGCTTCCTGTAACAATGATTTTATGCGCTCTTATTTTGCCTGCAATATAATCCATTGTGTTTTTGAACATCATTGCATGCCATTTTTTCATAATTTCAAGACTCAACTGGCCTTTGAAGCCCAGCATTGAATAAAATGCTTCTTTATAGCCTTCTGCCTCCTTTACGTCTTTTATTGGCTTGTTTTTTGGAGTTATGTTATGAAGAAAAAGCCCTTTGGTGTCGTTTAATGAGAGACTGCTCCCTTCAATTTTGCTAGAATCGTAAATAAAATGCACAAGGAAGTCCTCAATTAGTTTTTCTTTTTCAGTTTTTGGAAGCTTGTTTTGCTCTTTTTGGTAGCTGGCTTTGACGCTTTTAAGCTTGTCAAATACCGTTAGTCTCATGGCTTCATATTCCAAGTCGTCTTTGATATCATCAGTATTATATGGAATTTTCTTGCCGATATATTTACTCAACACCTTTACTTTTTTTCCTATCTTAAAGCTGTGCTCAACATAGCAATACACTTGCTTTCCTATTTTTCGCTTCTTTATAGTTGCCATAAGAATGCTTATACCTACTTTTTTATAAATTTTTCGATTTTTTCCAAAAAGTAGGGGTAAGGTTGGTTATTGATGTTTATAACCGTGAGTTTGTTTTCTTTTGAAATATTTTCAGGCATCCCTCTTTTGTTGGGATAATCATATCAAAAAATTATTTGTTTATTTTAAGTTATTTATTGTTAGATTTAATTAAAATTATCAAAATAATTATAACTAAGGCAATGATAAGTAGAGCTAATGAATTCCATAATTTTGATATAGATTTTAAAGATTCTGCTAAGTAGATTGCAGCAACTATTATTGCTATTTCGTATGTAACATTTTTCAATACTTTTTTATCAATATTCATTTGGTAAATTTTAAACTTTATTTTCTCTTTTTTTCATCCTTCACTTCATAATCCGCATCAACTACATTGTCGTCTTTCATTTTTGGACTATCTTCTTCTGGTTCTTCTCCTTTGTGTTGTGGGTGTTCCTTTTGATATTGTTGTCCTGCTTTCTGATATAGCTCAGTTGAAAGCCTTTGAACAATTTCATTAACTTCATCCATTTTTCTTTTAATTGCATCAACGTCTTTTTGAGCTGGCTTCAACAATTCTTTTAATTCCAGGATTTTGCCTTTCACTTCGCTGATTTCTTTTTCAGGAACCTTTCCTTCAAAGTCCTTAAACAATTTCTCAGTTGTATAAACCAAGTTATCAGCTTGGTTGATTGTTTCGATTTCTTCTTTCTTTTTCTTGTCAACATCAGCAAATTGCTCTGCTTCTTTTCTCATTCTTTTAATTTCATCTTCGCTTAATTTCTGTGAAGCTGTTATTCTAATGCTCTGCTCTTTTCCAGTCCCTATGTCTTTGGCATTCACATGAAGAATTCCGTTTGCATCAATGTCAAATGCTACTTCAATTTGAGGAATACCTCTTGGAGCAGGCGGAATTCCAATTAAATCAAACTGGCCAAGCAGTTTATTGTCGTTAGCCATTGGCCTTTCGCCCTGAAATACCCTTATAGTTACAGCAGTTTGATTGTCAGCTGCTGTGCTGAATACCTGGCTCTTTTTTGTTGGGACTGTTGTGTTTCTTTCAATCAGTTTAGTAAATACACCCCCCAATGTTTCGATACCAAGGCTTAGTGGTGTCACATCAAGCAATAGAATATCTTTAACTTCGCCAGCTAACACACCAGCTTGAACTGCTGCCCCCATTGCAACACACTCCATTGGATCAACTCCGCGTTCAGCCTGCTTGCCAACAAAATCTTCAACGAATTTTCTGACAATTGGCATTCTAGTTGGTCCGCCTACAAGTATGATTTTATTAATTCCTGCTGGAGAAAGCTTTGCGTCTTTCATCGCCTGCTCTGTTGGATGCTTGCATCTCTTAATGATTGGCTCAATTAACTGCTCAAGCTTAGCCCTTGTTAGTTTCATCTGCAAATGCTTTGGCCCTTCGTCTGTTGCAGTTATAAAAGGCAAATTAATATCAGTTTCAAAAACTGTTGACAATTCAATCTTTGCTTTTTCAGCAGCTTCTCTCAAGCGCTGCATTGCTGTCTTGTCCTTGCTTAAATCAATGCCTTCTGTTTTCTTGAATTCAGAAGCCAAGTAATCAATCAGTGCTTGGTCCATATCTGTACCGCCAAGTTGTGTATCACCGGATGTTGACAAAACTTGGAAAACTCCGTCGCCAAATTCCATTATTGTTACATCTAAGGTTCCGCCACCTAAGTCAAAAACAAGAATCTTTAATTGTTTGTCCTGCTTGTCGATACCATAAGCCATTGAAGCAGCTGTTGGCTCATTTACAATTCTTACAACTTCCAAGCCGGCTATTTCACCAGCATCTTTTGTTGCTTGTCTTTGGTTGTCATCAAAATAAGCAGGAACTGTAATAACAGCTTTGTTTATTTTATCTCCAAGAAATTCTTCTGCATCTTTTTTTATCTTTTGAAGAATAAAAGCTGAAATCTGCTGCGGCGTGTATTCTTTACCGTCAATATTGTATTTATGGCTTGTGCCCATCTTGCGTTTTGCAGCCATGATTGTTTTTTCTGGATTAGAAACAGCCTGTCTTCTTGCTGGCTCTCCAACTAAAATCTGCCCGTCTTTTGTAAATGCAACTACGCTTGGAAATGCTTTTCCGTAAGCAGTTGTTCCTTCAGCGCTTGGAATAATTATAGGTTTTCCAGCTTGAAGAACAGCAGCAGCGCTGTTGCTTGTTCCTAAGTCAATGCCTATGATTTTTTCTTTTGCCATTTTTTACCACCTTTAAATTTGATTTTTATCGCTTTCAAAATATTTTTTTGCATTATTGACCAAAATCTTAATGTCATCGGGCATTTGGCTGATATCAAAGAGCATCAAACCATTGCCTAGTATGTACAACTCTTTTTCGTCTAATTCATAGCCTTTGTTTACTTTCAAAACTAAACCTATCCATTCTCTAACTTCTTTTTCACTCAACAACCTAAGCTCTTTTTTGTTTTTCATTTCAAGATTTCATAACTTAATATTTTCTTCAATTTTTCCTTGTCAGGCACTAGTTCTTGCAATGAAGCGCCTGGAATTAATTTGCCACCGCTTTTTATGTATTGGGCAAACTGCCTTACGCTTTCTGCATCGTCAGGATTAACTATGTGGTTAACCATGAACCAAACGCTTAAGTCTT